>CAYGNM010000037.1:0-1997 GCA_964351275.1 uncultured Candidatus Peribacteria bacterium
TCTCTTCGCCGTGCATCCGATCAATGTCGAAGCAGTAGCCTGGGTGAGCGCGCGCAAGGATGTCCTCTCCGTTTTCTTTTTTCTTTTGTCGCTCGGCGGTTATCTCTTCTTCCGCAAAGGGGATGACCGCTGGTACTGGGTGAGTATTGCGGCGTTCCTGCTCGGCCTTCTCTCCAAAGTGAGTATCCTCTCGCTCCCGTTCATCCTCCTTCTTGTCGACTGGTATCGCTCGAAGACGTTCACGAAAGAGTCGCTGATGAGGGCAGCGCCGTTCTTTTTCCTGAGCATCGTCTTTGGCGTTGTCTCGATCTTCGGCAAGCTCGGCGGGACGCGTTCGCTCTTCGAAAAATTTCTCGTGGGGACGAAGGCCATCTTCTTCACCCTGTGGCACCTGGTCTGGCCGTTTGATTACTCCGTGACCTATCCCTTCGCGGGAGAGCCGTCCTTGATGCGTCCTGATCTTCTTCTCCCGCTCGCGGGCGCTCTGACCATCTGTGTTCTGACTGTCCTCTTTCGTCGGCGATTCCCGTCCGTTTTCCTTGGATGGTGGTGGTTCCTGCTTCTGTTCGCGCCGAGTTTTTTTACGGCTGAAAAAGGGCAAGATCTGGTACCGGAGCTCTATCTGACCTCCGATCGGTATGCGTATCTCGCAGCGATCGGGATTTTTCTGCTTGTCGGGATCGTCATTCATCTTTTGCAGAAGCGCAGCAATCACATTGCCAATGCCCTGGTGGTAGCGGGGGTGCTCGCTTTTTCCGTGATCTCCTTCCTGCAATCGTTCGTCTGGGAGAATACCGAGACGCTTTTGCGCCACGCGCTCGCGCGCAATCCTGAATCCTCCATCGCGCACAATAATCTCGGTGTCTATTATGATGCGAACGGGAATTCCGATGCGGCATTTCGGGAATATGAAAACGCAGCGATGTCAGGAGGCACGGGCGATGCATGGTTCAATTACGGTATGGCGCTTGTAAAAAAGAACAGGACTGGCGACGCGATCATGGCGCTTTCCAAAGCGGTCGAGCTACGCCCAGGCTACGCTATTGCGCACCAGAATCTCGGAGCGCTCCTGCTCGATGCGGGGGAAATTCAGGCGTCCGTCGATCATCTCCTGGAGGCGCAGAAACTCGATCCGGGCAACGTCACCATCTACCTGAATCTTGGCATGGCACTGGAGAAAGGAGGCGATATTCTTGATGCGAGGCGTGCCTATGAGCGCGCGTTGAAACTGGAGCCGGGGAATGCGTTTGCGACGGAGCGGCTCTCAAAATTGCCGTGATGCGAACCACGGCGATGACGCAATCGTCGTTTTCGTCGGTAAATCTCTGCTCATTCATACGTCTTCTCTCTGCATGCGCGCTTCTTCGCTCTTCTCATCGGCTGCCTGTTTACTACTCCTCCTGACAAGTTGCACGACAAGTTCTGCCATGTCGATGGCAGCCCCTCTTCAACGCGCGGGCCAGCATCCCACGGCGCTCCGGTTCGGGATGCACGTGACTCCGGATCCCAAGACGAATCCCATCGATCCGCCCGAGCGTTTCGAGGGCTATCACGCGGCTCTCGATTTCGAGACTTTCGAGGATGAGCAGACAATCGATGTGCTGGTCTACGCGATCTGTGACGGCGAGGTCTACTACAGCGGTTTCGCCGCCGGATACGGCGGCCTCCTGGTGCAGCGCTGCACGATCTCCGCTGAGCCGGTCACGGTCATCTACGGCCACCTTGATGGCGGCGATGAGCTGGTGAAGAAGGGGACAGTACTCTACGCCGGCGATCCGCTCGCTAAGCTCGCCGATGCCCATAGTCACTGGAGCGATGGCAATCGCAAGCATCTGCACCTTGGTATCCACCGCGGTGACAATATTGATGAGCGCGGCTACGTCCAGTCCGAAGCGGAACTGGCGGAGTTCATCGATCCCGCGACCGTTCTTCCGTACGGTGCATCTGGGAGGGTGGTGGAGAAGTTTTCTGTGCCGCCCACAAAAAAGTAATTTACC
>CAYGNM010000037.1:2007-8333 GCA_964351275.1 uncultured Candidatus Peribacteria bacterium
GTGAAGTGGTGTCACCGAAAAAAGAAGTTGGCGGCATGGGCTACTACGCGTACATCAAAGATCCCGAAGGAAACGTGGTGGGACTGTGGGAGAATTTGAAGAAGTGAACAATCGATGGTGCCGACGGAGAGAATCGAACTCTCACATCCTTGCGGATACACGCTCCTGAAGCGTGCGCGTCTACCAATTCCGCCACGTCGGCAATACAGAGATAGTAGATCGGGTGACGATGTTTGACAAAAAAATAAAGTTTGTTAAATATAGTTTTATGTTGGAGCGCAAAAATTACTACATCGAGCAGCACGACGGCGCGATCAAAGTGACGTTTCCGGATGTGGCCGAGACGACGAATTTGGCCATTTGCACAGGTATAGGATTTCTCTCGAAAACGGGCAACAACCGTGAAAATACGGGATACCTTCGGCATTTTCCACAGGAGGACGACGAGCTCCTGAGGGAAATCGCCCAGTATGTTGAATGGGTGATTCGCGACGCACGTGTTCCTATTGCAGGCATGGATGTTGGCGTATCCGGTCGTCTGAAATGGACTAAAAAAGGCTGGGAGGAAAATTTTGATGATGGCGGGGAAGGATTATCGCAAGAGAATGCGCGCATGAATGAGATCGATCGCCGAATAATCGCTTTGCTCATTAAGAAAGGATGCAGCAGGGATCGGCTGGTTCATTGCCTCTCCGAAAAGGCGTCGGACACAGCTTTTTCGATGCAGGTCGATTGTTTTGGAGGGCACATTCTCATACATGAAGACGATCCGCGACAGGACATTGTGAAGGTCTTTGCCCCTGTCCTACCGCGAAAATGTTCCGGTCGAAAACGTTTATCCTGACTTCCTACTTCTTCGCATCCTCCCACAAACCGACCACATTCCCATCCGGATCAGCGATGTAGGCGTAGAACCCCATGCCCATCATGTCCATTTTCGGCATGACGACTTTTCCGCCCGCCATCTCGACGGCTTTCACTTTCTCATCAATGGAGGAGACGTTCACCGCGATCACGGCACCGTGGACGTTCTTCACACTGTCGTTCTTCTTCATGATGCCGCCATTGATCGCGCCCGGCTTGAGCGGTTGGCGCGTCTTCTCGTCGATCGGCGTGGTATGGACGCCGATGTACAGGGAGCCATCGGGCATCGGCCAATCCTGCAGCGTCCAGCCGAACGTCGGACCGTAGAATTTCCGCGCGCGTTCCAAGTCCGTCACCGGAAGTTCAAAGTGAACGATCGGGTCCATAGAAGAAGAGGGAAGAAAAGCTCGTTGAGAGTATACTAGGCGGCCGATAAAGCTTTGCTCCTTTGCGCCTGAAGCTCTGCAATCTGCTTATCGATCTGCGTCACCTGTTGACGACGTAGCTCTTTCTCTTTTGAGATCAGTTCTTGGGTCTTCTGCTGGTGGGCGGCAGCTTCTCTTTTCTGCGTTGCCAGGTCTTGTGCTGTGGGCATAGGAAATGAGGGGAAGATACTCAAGAGACGCATGAACATCAAAGCTCTGTCATGAATTCGCCATTTTCGTCATACTCTTCGCATGAAGGCGCTCTATCAGCGATTGCCGGTGATTCTGGAGTGGTCCGTCCTCCTCCTGCTTGCGTTCTCCATTCTCTGGCGTGGCGGCAAGGGACTTGAAGCGACATGGCTGCTCGGTGGCCTCGCCGTCCTCCTCACCTTCGTCCGCTGGGCAAGGAATCACCGTGATCATCCGCAGCCGACACAGAGCGCACCGCTCGATCTCTGGCTGGGGCTGATGCTCTTTGTGCTCTGGACGGTCGTGAGCTTCCTTTTCTCGGAGACGCAGAACTATGGATTGGACGAAGTGATACGGGACAGCGCCGGAGTGATGATCCTTCTCTGGGCGGTATGGGCGACCCACCGGGTCGCCCGTACAGAACCTTCTGGTGATTTTGTACGGCGTCTGATCTTCGTTCTCTCCGTGACGGCCATCGTCGCGTGTGCGATCGGGACGGCGGTCTACATCCTCCAGCCCGTCAGTCGCTTCGTCGGGACGTTCGTCGACATGCGGTTCGATACTGATTACTGGCCCAATGCGTGGGCGGAGTTCCTGCTCCTCGCGTGGCCGGTCGCAGTCCTCTGGTCCCGGAAATTCTCCCCGGCCATCCAGTCGCTGGTGCTTGGAGTGCTTTTTGGAAGCCTGTTTCTCAGTTTTTCGCGCGGCGCATTCATCGTCTTCTGTGGGCAGATCGTTCTCTGGGGAGTGATTGCGGGGATGCGGTATTTCGTGCACGCTCGCGCCGAGCGTCCGTACGGTCATGCGCGGATTCTCGGTGTGGGTTTTGGCGCGCTCGTCATCGGCGTGCTGCTCTTCGTCAGCATCAACGCCGTCCGGTCACGCTACAACGAGATCGAATCCGTTGCCGCCAAGGCGACGTTCACGTCTTCGGAAGGGTCATCGTCCATTTCGGAACGCAGCGACTTCTGGAAGCAGTCCTTCACCTTATCACTTGAGCGTCCATTCTTCGGGTGGGGTCCGTATAGCTTCCGCTTCATCCAGCCTCGTCTGCAGACGCAGGTCTTCGCCACATCCGACCATCCGCATAACGTGTTCCTCAAGCTCGCGATGGAGAGGGGATGGCCCGCGGCGATCCTCTTCCTTTTCATTCTTCTCCGGATTCTCTTTCCGGCATTGTGGTCGATTCTCACAAAGACGGACGACGATCACTCTCCGTTTAGAGCAGCGTTCTTGATCGCTATCGCTGGTGTTCTGGCGCACAACCTGATCGATTACAATCTGCAGTTCGTGGGGATCGCTCTGCCCTTCTGGCTTCTTCTTGGACTGCTCGTGTCGCCAGGAAAGCTTGTCGGAAAGAGTAAGAAATGTATTCGGATTTTTGAGCTTTTAGTTGCGATTATTCTCGGACTTGTCCTTATTTTTGAAGGACGCTTTCTCGTCCTCTCGTCCTTCGGACGCCACGCCGAAGCGGCAGGGGACGTCCCCGCAGCGATCGCCTGGTACGACCGTGCACGCGGGGAAGTCTTCTCGCGTGATATGCACCTCAGCCGCGCGAATCTCTTTCTGCTACTAGATGACGGTGAGGTGGCTGCCGCTGCACTCGACGACTATGCACGCGTCAATGAAGAGGACGCGCGACTCTGGATTCTGCGGGCGCGTCTCGCAGCACGCCGCGGCGAATTCGAGGTAGCTCTTCGTGAGTATTCCGTCGCCATGGAGTTCGGGAAATACAATTACCTGGAACCACTGGAAGGCACATTGGAAATTCTTTCCATAGGCGGGCACCCGGAGATTCTCGTCGCACAGCAGTCCGCATTTGCAGAAATTCTCCATTCCTTCGGTGATGCTATTCTCCAGAACAGTCACTTCATCGCGCTCTCGCAGACCGTGGAAGTGTTTGATCGCGCAAGCACGCTCTTTGGGACGATCTATCCCGCACAAAGCGCCCGCATGAAGGAGTACGCAGTGCGCGTCCTGGCGCACGCAGAGGAGGAGCGCCAGAAATATGCGTCCCGCAGCCCGGGATTTCTGTGGTAGAGTACTCACCCTTTCCTATCTTCTATGCACAGAACACGCCTCCTTATCGCCGTCATTCTTCCTCTTCTCCTTGTCTCTGCATGTGCTAAAAAGTCCACCCGCGGCGAAGCGATCATTGGGAGTGAGACAGTGGAAACGGTCATGCCGACTGGCAAAAACATTGTGCATCCCGTCCATGGACGCGAGGAATGGTTCGCCATCGGTCCGATGAGCGGGGAATCGCCGGTCAACGCCAATGGCATGGTGCAATCACACGTGTTTGCCGATGGAACGTCCACGGCGACCATCACGCTCAATATCGCTATCGCTCCCAAGAACTCCCGCTACGTCGCCTGGCTCCGCAAGCCAGGTTCGGTGGAACGCCTGCGCCTCGATGTTCTGCAGAATCCGCTCAAGGATGTCCGCTACGCTGCCACAGTGGAGATCGATAAAGATGTTCGTGCCTACACCGAGGCTATCGTGACGCTCGAAAAGATAGCGGGGCCGTCCGACAGCGATCCCATCCAGGCCACAGGTACGCTCACCGAGCGGAAGCGCTGAATTCGATTCAAAAGATCCTCTCATCGCAAGCGATGGGATAGAGGATTGTGCGTCGATCGGTGTTTCTTTTCTCTCGTCCTCTTAGAGGACCGGGAGCGTCATCACCATATTCAGTGCGACGATGGTGATGAGCAGCGCATGCAACCAGCGATGCGAAAGGGACACCAGGGATGTGAATTGCTTCACTGTAGCCATAATAGAGCCCCGGAAAGGGGGTCGGCAGTGTACAGAGGAGGGGAGTGGTGTCTAGGTAATCATTGACTGATTATGGAAGTATTGCGCATTAATTATTAGTTCAAGGAATGAACCAAAAAAGACAAATTGTTCGTGAAAAACATGATGAGTACTGGAAAACATTGAATAAAAAATGTGTACAATAAATTGTTTTTTTGGACATGAGGAAGTATTGCCAATATTATAAATAGTTGCATTTTACTATTAAGCGTCATTGGCCCCGCACAACTCGCTCGGCTCTACGAATGCCCGGCTTCGTCCGCCTCGGCGAACTACGCCGCGGCATCCGGCTCTTTACGTAATCGCGGCGAAGTTCAGAAGAACGGAGCCGGATGGTCGGGACGAGAGGACTTGAACCTCCGACCTCGTGGTCCCGAACCACGCGCTCTAGCCAACTGAGCTACGTCCCGATTGTAGAACGATGCTACCCAACCAACATGCACCGCACAACACTCTTCGCAATCGTGGATTGTTCTTGCGAGACACCCTGCTCTACGGTGATCGGCAATTCCTTCCTCCTCTTTTATGCTTCCGCTCACTCCTATCCTGGTCGCCGGTCTCGCTACGATGCCCATCGGCTTCCTGTGGTACTCGCCCATGCTGTTCGTCAAACCGTGGGTGCGCCTCAATAAGATCCATCACATGCAGATGAAGAAAGGGCCGGGTATCTTTCCGCTGCTCGTGAGTTTCTTCTCCGGAATCGTCCTGGCGTTCCTGATCAGCATGCTCATCCGGTCACTTGGGATTCAGACGCTCTCCGATGCCTGGAAAATCAGTTTGCTTCTCTGGTTTGGGTTCGACTTTGTGCCGGGCTGGGTTCGACAGCTCTTCGACAAGCGGCCACTGGAGTTGCTCCTCATCAATTCCGGTCACTCGGCGGCAAACGTCATGGTGGTCTGCTGGGTCCTCATGCTTATGCGTTGAACGCCGTTTGCGTTTTTTCGAGTTGCGAGTACCCCCTTCGGCTCGGCTCAGGGCAGGCTCCACTCGTAACTCGTAACTCGAAACCAGATCCTTTGAGTATGTGTATACTCCTGAATGTTTTCCCCTCTTCTCTATGCGGAACAATTCTAAAACCCTGTACATCGTTCTCGGCATTGCCGCCGTCCTCGTCCTCTGGGTCTGGAGCGGTTACAACGGCCTCGTGGGATCCAAAGCCGCGGTCGAGGGATCCTGGGCGCAGGTGGAAACGCAGTACCAGCGCCGGATCGACCTGGTGCCGAACCTCGTGAGCACGGTGAAAGGTGCCGCGGCGTTCGAGCAGGAGACCTTTACTGCAATCACCGAAGCGCGATCACAGTGGCAGGGCGCTGCCAACCGCGATGAGAAGATCACGGCGGCCTCGGGATTTGATTCCGCACTCAGCCGCTTGCTGGTGACAGTCGAGGCGTATCCGCAACTCCAGGCGACACAGGCTTTCCGCGATCTCATGACGCAGCTCGAGGGCACGGAGAACCGCATCTCCACCGCCCGGCGGGATTTCAACATGGCGGTACAGAGCTACAACGTTCGGGTCGCGCGATTCCCCAGCAACATCCTTGCCGGACTCTTCGGCTTCGGACCGGAGAAGCTCTTCAGCGCACAGGACGGGGCGGAGAACGCTCCTGCGGTGAATTTCTAATCGCTATCCGCCAACCGCCTGCCATGAAGCGCCTTGCATTCGCCCTGTTCGTCCTGCAGCTCCTGACATTCCCGTCATCCGCGCTCGCCGTCGATGTTCCCGCGAACGACGGTTTCTACACGCAGACGACCCCGCTCCTGGTGCCCGCGCAGGAAGAGGAGATCGAAAACGCGCTGGAGGAATTTGAGAAGTCGACGACCAACGAAATTGCGATCCTCGTGGTGGAGTCCTTGCACGGGGAGTCGATAGAAGATGTCGCCAATGCGGTGTTCCGCGACTGGGGTGTGGGGAAGAGCGGTCGCAACAATGGCATTCTGCTCCTCGTCGCCTCCGCGGATCGCACGATGCGGATTGAAGTCGGCTACGGGCTGGAAGGCGCGGTGCCGGATATCGTTGCAAAGGGTGTGATTGAC
>CAYGNM010000038.1:0-8285 GCA_964351275.1 uncultured Candidatus Peribacteria bacterium
ATCAAATATAGTATATAACAGTCCGCCTTCTTTCACTCTCTTATGAAGGCACTGTCCTCCAGGCTCATTTCCGTTTTCCTGGCTCTTTGTCTCTTTGGAACCACGGTTCCTGTGTCCTTTGCCGCGCAAACGGCCGGGGATTCCGTCGATTCTGCAACAGCTGCTGCGCCCACTCGGGAGATCATCGTGAAGTTCCGCAGGAATGCGATCGACGTCGCGAGCCGTGCGGGACTCCAGAAAGCCGCAGTTCTCGGGAACGACAATTCGCTCATCACCGTCGATACTGCCGTGGGGCAGAACCTGGCGCTCTTCATGGCGCGCGATCTCGAGGACGTCGAGTCCATCCTGGATGATTTGCGCGGGAATCCGACCGTCGAATCCGCCGAGTTAAACGTGAAGATGACGCCACAGGCTTTTCCCACCAATGATCCCTCTGGCGGGCTGCTCTGGGGACTCGACAACATTGGACAGACGGTCAATGGCATCACCGGCACCGCGGGTGCCGATATCAATGCGCCCGAAGCGTGGGCGATTAACGAGGGAACGCACGCGAATGTCATCGTCGCCGTCATCGACACCGGTGTGAAAATCACGCAGCAGGATCTGCAGGGTAATCTGTGGGACGGAAGCAACTGCAGGGATGAGAATGGTGCTGCACTCGGCGGCTGCCAGAACGGCTACGACTTCGCGGAGAATGACACCGATCCATCCCCAGCGAGCCATGCGAATACCGGTTACCACGGAACGCACGTCGCCGGCACCATCGCCGCGATCAAGGGCAATACTATCGGCGTGGCGGGAGTCGCGCCGCGTGCCAAGATCATGGCGCTCAGGACAGACTTCACTATTTTTTCGCTGATCCGGTCGGTCGACTTCGCACGCCAGAATGGTGCGACGATCATCAACGCGAGCTTCGGCGGCTATGTGTACAGCCAGACGCTCTTCGACGCGTTCAAGCGGTTCACGGACGCCGGCGGTCTGGTGATCGCCGCCGCGGGCAACGATGCCAAGTCGACCGATGTCAACCCGTTCTATCCCGCATCATTCGATCTTCCGAACATCATCAGCGTCGCGGCGACGAATCAGGATGACGGTCTCGCAAGTTTCTCCAACACCGGATCGGGGAGCGTGGACGTGGGTGCGCCCGGTACCAACATCATCAGCACGTCGTTCACGGACGTCACCACGAATACCTTCCTCTCCGAGACATTCGACGCGGTCGCTCAGGGCGGGACTCCCTCCGGCTGGGCCCGCACGGGGACGATGGGCGTTCGCTCGGGTGCTCTCACGGGCGACGTCCGGATTCCCTATGTTCCAGGGAGCGGGGGAACGATCGCGTTGCCCGCACTCAATCTGACTGCGCCAGCCGGCAGGAAATTCCTGAATTTCACCACGCGCTGCGACACGCAGTATACGAGCGCGGCATACACCGACTACATGCGAATCGACGTCAGCGCTGCGGGGGGTGCCTTTGCACTGTTCGCCCGCTTCGATGAGTTTGATCTGGATACTGATGGCTTGCCGGACAACGCTCCGCCGACCCGATCGCTCAGTTTTGCTCTGCCCGCTGCCACGATCTCCGCTTCGACAATTTTCCGTTTCCAGTGGATTGCCAATGGCGATAGCGACACCGGAACGACCGGCGAGGGCTGCGTGATCGATGACCTGTCTGTGGTGACTGTGGTTCAGCAGGATCACTTTGAGTTTCTGAACGGTACCTCGATGGCCACGCCGCACGTCGCAGGACTCGCGGCGCTGATCCGCGGCTACACGCCGAATCTTACCGCGACCGATATCCGCAACATCATCTTCTCAACAGGAGATGAGAAGCCCGCACTCGCCGGCAGAACGACCACTGGCCGACGCATCAATGCCGAGAAGGCGATGCGCCGCGCCGATATAACTGCGCCGGTCATCACCCGCATCGGGACTGGTGCCCTCACCGTCATTCAAGGATCTTCATACACCGATGCGGGTGCGACGGCAGTCGATGACATCGATGGCGACGTCACGGCGCGCCTCGTCACCGTGAATCCCGTAAACACCGCCGCTGCCGGCAGTTACATCGTTCGCTACAACGCGACCGATGCGGCCGGAAATGCTGCTATCGAAGTCACCCGCACGGTCACCGTCACTGCTTCGACCGTGGATACCACCGCTCCGGTCATCACACTCCTCGGGAGCAATCCGATGACGCTCACGGTCAATACTGCCTTCGTCGATCCCGGTGCAACCGCTCTCGATAATCACGACGGGAACATTACCTCCAGCATCACCGTCACGGGAACGGTCGACGTCACCACGCCAGGAAGTTACACCCGCACGTACTCTGTCACCGATGCCGCGGGTAACACGGGCACTGCACAGCGCACCGTCACTGTCACACTCACAGCGGATACCACGGCACCGGTCCTCACCCTCCTCGGGGCAAATCCGCTTACCATTCAGCAAAATCAGGTGTTCACGGATCCGGGAGCGACGGCAGTCGACGACCGCGATGGAAACATCACGTCGAGGATCATCATCACGGGCTCAGTCAATACAGCCGTCCTTGGTGATACTGTCCTGACCTATACCGTCGCGGACATCGCAGGAAATTCCTCGACCGCGCAGAGGACGGTGAGCGTCATTGTTGTTCCCGATACCACACCTCCGGTCATTACTCTTCTCGGAAGCAGTTCTGTCAGCGTCACCGCAGGAAGCTCCTTCACGGATCCCGGCGCGACAGCGGTCGATAATCGCGATGGGAACATCACCTCGCGCATTCTCATTACCGGTTCGGTGAATGTGAATGTTTCGGGCGTCTATCAACTGCAGTACAACGTCACCGATATTGCGGGCAACGCGGCGACTCCAGTCAATCGGACGGTGACTGTTGTTCCGGTCAACGACTCGGGCTCGGGCTCGGGGACGGGCTCGGGCGGTGGGTCTTCTCCCGCGCCGACCGTGTCCGTGTCATCCGGTGAGGGGACGTCGTCACAGCAAGGACATGGCGGCAGCCGAGGACACAATTCCCGTGCCACTCTCTTCGCGATTGCGACGCTCCGAGACCGGTATCTTCCCACGGGCGTCTTCGATGCGGCCAATCCGAAGCCCCGTCAGGCGGCGTTCCTCTGCGCGATTCAGAGCAAGATCAATGACGATATGCCTGTGAGTGTCCTTCTCCGGATGCAGCAGGACGTGAACCGCCAGACGGGAATGTCGCTCCCGGCCATTCAGCAATTCCTTTCCGATGATCATGCGTGCGACGCCGTGACTCTTGCGAAAAACGGCACCACCGTCATCGCTGCTGCGCCAGCGCCGATTCCGATGCGCATCGCCGCCGACGGCTATCCCGTCTCGAGCAATCCGACGTGGAATGCCTGCATCCGCGGGAACGTCCACGATCTCGAAATCATCCGGCAGAACCCCGACCGCGATCCGCGGACCGGCGCTGCGTATTCCTGCGATCACTACTCGGATGCCAGCAACGAGTGGCGGCACCCCGACCTGGACGTCGTCTTCCGTCTGATACCGGGCGTCGCCGGTCGGTCGCTGGTTCTCTCGTTGCCGCGTGGAGTCATTGCCATCAGTGCTGATGGTCAGGAAGTCGCTGCTGCGAGGATCGAGACTGTCGGACCGTCCTCCTCCACGACGCGAGAGACTACAGTGAGCGCCACGGATGTCCGCTCGGTTACAGCCGTCACAAATGATCAGCACGCACATTCACTTATGATGACCATCGACGGTGTGTCGGTGCGTTCCCTGCGTGATGTGCGGTAAAGTACAGACGCTTCTTCTCCATGCGCTCCTTCCGCTCCCTCCTCACCGGCTCCGTCCTCCTCCTGATTTTTGCGCTTCCGTCCGCGGGATTCGCCGCTGAGCAGAAGGTGGATCCCACGCTGCGGCAGCTCTACCTGACCCAACTGAACGCCAAGAATCCGGATGCCGCGCTCGACAAGAAGATCGACACCGAGCGTGCGCGTGTGCGATCGGAAGAATTGAAGCAGCTCACCGCTCTCGTCGACGCAGCCACTGCCGGACAGAGCACGACGCCTGTCACTACAACCACCGCGCTTGCACAGCAGCAGGCGCTCGTGGATATGCTCACGGCCCGGCGACAGGAGACGAAAGTCGATCACGATCTTCTGAACGAAGAGGAGTCTGCGCTCAACGAAAACGCAACGATGGCGAAGGGCACCGCGCTCGATGGCATCCGCCGCCGGACAGCAGATCTTCTTTCAAAGCGAGCCGTCCTCGAGGAGCGGCTCTCCGCTCTCGATGAAGTGCTGACCCAGCAGCAGGACCGGCTGGATCGGCTCTCTGCGCAGGGGCGCACCCAGACGTTCGTCGACGTGGTGCAGGTGGGGATCATCCTCGGTGTCTTTGTGCTGATCATTATCGGTGAGCGGTTGATCCGCCGGCAGCTGATTGGCCGCATCCGCGATCGCAACCGCCGCTACCTGGTGATGAAAGTCTTCACGGGGGTTGTCTACGTTCTCCTGCTCGGATGGATCATTTACCACATTGCGGCGGACTATCCGGGCATCGTCACCTCGTTCGCCATCGTTGGCGCGGGTATCGCCGTCGCGCTCCAGGCCGTGATCAAGGACATGGTCGGTTGGATCATCATCATGCAGAAGCGGCTGTACCGGCACGGGCAGCGTGTGACCATCGGCGCGTACACCGGCGACGTGATGGACATCAGTCTCCTGCGCACGACCATCGCCGAAGTCCACAATGCAAACAATCCCGACGCGGGCCGGATGGGCCAGCTGGTCCATCTTCCGAACGCGATGGTACTCGACCAGCCGGTGATGAACTTCCACGAGACATCCGACTTCATGGAGACCGAGATGCCCGTGACCGTCACCGTCGATTCCGACTGGAAGAAAGCCGAGGAAATTCTGCGGCAAATTCTCAAAGATGAAGTGGAACAGTACGTGCCCCGCGCGCGTTTGCAGCACACGCTGCGTACCGCATACTTCTTCGTCAGCCAGGAGCCGCCGGATCCGCGCGTGTTCGTCGATATTACCGACGAGGGCGTGCGCTTTACCCTCCGGTTCTCTGTTCCCATCGGTCAGCGCCGCACCACTGTCACGCGCATCACGCAGGAAATTCTCACGCGGTTTGCGGGGGCGCAGATTCAGTTGAAGGTGGTGAAGTAGTTCCTCGTTACGCTCGTTTCTCCGAAACGAGCTACTCGGAATGACAGGGAATACATTATAAAAAGCCTCTCGATACGAAAACCGCTCCGCGGTTTTCTACTCGAGGCCGCGTGTTAGGGCACCCTCGCCGAGTAGCTCGGTGCGGAGCGCCGAGCGTATCGAGGCGCAAACTTAAAATGCATTTGTCATTCCGAGTAGTTCGTGGTGGAACCGCGAACGTACGAGGAACTACAAACAATTACGCCAACTTCCCCGCGCTCTTCTCCCACTTTTTTAAATTTTCCATCGCGCCCGCAACATCACTCACGGACACATAGACCATCGCCTCTTTTCCGCAGGTCGTCGCGTAAATCATGCCGATGTTGGCCTCCACGCCCGCACAGGCGCGGCCGATGTTGGCGATGGCGCCGGGAGTATTCTTCATCCGGAAGGCGATCACAGAATTGATGGAGACCTCACCCAGTTTTTTTAACACCAGCTTCGCCGTCTCAGGGTCATCCACGATCATGTGGATCATCGTGTGTGTCGGTCCTTCGGTGCAGCTGATGGCATCGATGTTCACGCCTGCTGCGCGCAGCGCATCGCCGACCTTCGCGAGCGAGCTCGGGACGTTGGGCATTGCGATGGTGACCTGGAGAGCGAGTTCCATTTTTTGCAGGAAAAAAGAAGTGGGCGAAGTTTAGGGTTACGTGGGGCGAATGCAAGAGAGACTTTGCACTTCAGTGATCCCCGAACTCCATTCAAGATCAGGTGGCCGGAAGATCCTCTTTTGGAGTCGGCTCGGGAGGACGCTCCGCAGTGGCACCATCGATGATTGTCACGCCCGGGATTTTCTTGCCGATGATGGCCATGCTTACGGCTCGCCGCGCTAACCTTTGAAGATGGACGTCCGTTTCTATTTTGGCGAGATATTCCAATGGGAAATTAATCATCTCCGGATACTGCCGGATGCATGCGCTCAGTTCAGATGGAGACATCTGACTTGATGGTTTTATCGGCTGCATTTCATGGATGCCAGAAGGAATGTTGACAACTGATTCTCCAACGACTGCCATTTTTGCTGGAATATTCATGATGAGTGGGGAATAAAGACGAATAAAAAATAAACCCTCTCCTCGCGGGGAAGGTCGGCTCGCTTGGTCAGTACTTCTCGTCAGCGCAGCCGCCCTTCCGCCGTAAGGCTAAGGCAGAGGAAGAGCCCTCCTACGCTCTCCGAGCTTCGGAGGGCAAGCAGGCCGAGGAGAACGGAGCGGGAATTCACGTTGCGGCTATTTTCCATAGAGGGGGGGATCCGTGCAACAATTTTTAGGAGAGCTGTTAATTTTTGCCTTAGAGAAGAGGAAAAATCAAAGTGCAGAGGCAACGGTGTTTTCGAGAATCGATGGATCGTCCAGTTCCGGATGTGCCTGCATCTGCAGTTCATCGGTGTTCCAGTTGGCGTGCGGGGAGAAACTTCCGATGACCGTCTCGGATGTTCTCTTCCACGGGACCACTCCTCCCATGCCGGGCATGATCATCATGCTCGGGTATTTTTGCGCGAGGCAGCTCCGGAGATTTCCATTGAGGTACTCGTGATCGTTGTTGTCGAAGATCAAATAGCGTTCCCCCGGCCGGATGCAGACGGCCAATACCTGATGCCAAGGTTCGCAGAAAATTCGGACGGGATCCGCGGGACAGAGGGACACGATGGAGCTGGCGACTCCCTGTCGCGCCAAACGTTCTCCGTTCCAGTTTCCCCGTCCGTTGCATGCACTCTTTCTCGTCTTCAGCATCGTTTGCGGGGACGGGCGATAGTTGCTCAGAAATTGGAAGGGAAATGCCGGCATCTCACTTTTGATATGTTCTTCGAGAAATTTTCCGGAGGCTGTGTGCGAATCGAGCCGCTGAAAAATTTCCTCCACGTCATTATCCGGAGAGGGGGGCGGGGGTTCTCCAGTACTGACCAGTGAGTACCGCTCGCCCGTGGTGAGCGGTGTCGGCTGCTCCACTGGCTGCAGATCACTCGTGACTTTGGCTGCGCCTCCGCAGAGCATGGTCAGTGCGAGAAGCGCACGACTGCTGATGCCGGAGATGCGATGAATGCCGAGTGATCGGAAGCGCTTCGTCTCGGGTGGTGGAGGGGAAACTTCACGGTGCTCGTCGTGGTGCATCATTAACCTGCGACTCTACACTCTTGCGCGCTCGCGAAAAGAAAATCACCCGCCGAAGTTGGTTGATGCGTTCGCAGAGCTCTACATTCACCATCGCACCTTCCCCTCGAACGCCACCCGGCCCTTTCCTCGAGTGATCTCTCCGATCGGATAGCAGTCGTGTCCGGCCTTTTTGATATGCGCCTGGATGCGCTTCGCACTCGTGCGAGACGTCACCATCGTCAGGCCAACGCCCATGTTGTAGGTCTTAAGCATCTCGGGATCACTGATGCCTCCTGCAGAGCGGATCGTCTCAAAAATCGGGAGGACCTTCAGCGCAGAAAGATCGATCAGCGCGTCGAGATTCTTTGGCAGGATGCGGGAGAGATTGCCTTCGATGCCTGCACCGGTGATGTGGGCCAGACCGTGAAGCGCAGAATCGCCGAAGAGGCCTTTTACGGCTTTATAGTAACACGTATGCGGTTTCAGGATCGCATCAATAAACGTTCCCCGACCGATCTTCATTTTCATGATTGCCGGTTGTTCTTTCATCAGTCTGCGCACGAGCGAGTAGCCGTTGGTGTGGAGGCCGTTGCTCGCAACCGCGAGGACGACATCGCCGGTTTTAATCTTCTTTCCGTCGATGATTTTGCTCTTCTCCACCACGCCGACAATGTTCGCGGCGAGGATGTACGTCCCCACCGGAATCACGCCCGGCTGTTCCGACGTCTCGCCGCCGGTGAGGGTGCACTCCTGCGAGCGGCACGCGGCGGCAACTCCTGCAATGATGCGCCGGACTTTCTCCTGTTCCAGTTTTCCGCAGATCACGGCGTCCTGCACCGCGAGCGGCGTGGCGCCCATCACAATGATGTCGTTGATCAAGTGATTGATCATGTCAGCGCAGACGGACTCAATCTTGTCGTGCTGGAACGCAATCAGCTGCTTGCTGCCCGGCTCCTCGGTCTTCATCACCAGAACGGGATGCTTGTAGCCGGGAAATTTCGCGTCG
>CAYGNM010000039.1:0-8261 GCA_964351275.1 uncultured Candidatus Peribacteria bacterium
AGCCATGCAACGGCCTCGGTGTTCAATGGATGCACCGCGAACACCAATCCCGCAAAAATCGCGTGGATGTAGGGGCGCACCGGTGGTGCGCCCGTCGTCACGCCCGTGTACATCCGTACCAACATGAACGCCACCCACATCACCAACATCGCATTCCCCGCATGCAATACAATATTCGTCAGGTGAAACATCCATGGCTGCAATCCCGCAATCATGTAATCGATCTGGTAGCTGACAAACGTGAGCGGGATGTAGAGCTCGGGATCGTAGGTGGTGAAGACGGTCTTGAGATGTTCGAACGTCATTCCCCGGATTGCGAGGTTCATGGTGATCAGGAGATCGTCATCGAGCGGGGCGAATCCCTGGAAGAGGGATCGTCCGAAGGCGAGGAAAACCAGGAGGACCGTTACGCCGATGATGGGAAGCAGGATGCGCTTTCGGGACAGACGCATCGTTTCTTTGCGATCCATACGCGCATTGTAGGGGCGTTGCGCGGCAACGCCCATGAGTCCGACGCCCTTGACGAATATCGATCTGAGTGTGGCTTCACCTCTTCATGCATGGCTAAAACCACGAAATTTTGCTATTATAGTGAGAAATGCACATCGAGATCCATCTTCCCCGTCCCGGCGTCATGCTGCTTGCCGTTGCAGCGGTCTCCGGTTGGGCGATGTACTGGAACTCCGGGGCAACGCAGGCGCAACTTGCAGAGACCGTTATTGAGGCACCACCGATGCAATCAGCGGTAGCCTCAGTGGCTTCGGAGACCGAGCCGGTCGTCATTGAGCATTCGCACGAAGAGACGCCCGTCGTGACGGACGTTTTATCAGACCCTGATGACTCTGACGACGACGGTTCGGCGCACCTCACCCAGACAGAAATGCGGATCAAGTGGGCGCGCGCGGAACAGGAGTTCCTTCGGGGGAAGCAAGAGATCATCCGCGACCAGCTCCAGGGATTGCAGAAGGAACGCGATGCACTTGGAACGACGGTTGATTCGCAAATCGAGGAGCAATTCCGTCGGAGCGTTCAGCTCCTCACCTCTCTTGTCAAAGATCAGCAGAAAGCCGAGGAATTCCTGCTCGCGTCATACCGTCAGGAATGGGAAGCCGAAGAGCATGGGATGGCGGCCGCCACGGGTGCGCCGAAGAAAAAGGTCGGGCTCTTCTGGCCCGTCGAACCGGGGATCGGCATCTCTGCCTTCTTCCTCGATCCTGGGTACAAGGTGCGCTTTAAGGTCGAGCACTACGCGGTCGATATTCCTGTGGCGCAAGGCACTGATGTGCTCAGCGCCGCCGACGGCATCGTCAAGGACGTCATCGACCACGGACTCGGATACAACTACGTGACTGTTGACCACGGCGGCTACGCCACAGTCTACGGACACATCAGCGAGTTCAACGTCCGGGCAGGCCAGCGCGTGCGCGCGGGCGACGTCATCGGCAAATCCGGCGGCATGCCAGGGCTCAAGGGCGGAGGCCTCTCCACGGGGCCGCATCTGCACTTCGGTCTCTACATCAAGGGGGTGCCGGTCGATCCGCTCCTGTATCTGCCGAAGCGCAATGGTCTGTGATGGAATCGGTCATGAAGATTTGGTCGCCCCCAGCGTTGGATGAACGCTCTGGTGCTCTTTCCCGAAGCATTTCTCCATGATCATGTGGGCGGCTTTCTCGTGATTGCGGACAGTATGCAGTTCGATGTGCCCCGGCTCGGCCGCGGTCGTTTCGATCTTGATCGATCCGTAGCGCAGGAGGTAACTCACCATCGTCGGGTAGTACGGGATCACGTTGGTGATCGCGTGGTAGTTCACCTGGTTCACGCTCCGGCCGAGGATGTACTGGTTCTGGAGGATCAATCGCCGGTTCGTCACGTAGATCACGTCGTAACTGAAGTCGAGCCACGTTTTCCAGAGGAAGATCAGTGCAAACAGGAAGAGACATGCGGCGATGGAGATGGGAATCGGATGGACGTCGAACGAAAGGAGAACGGCGACACCGACGGACGTTGAGAGGAGCGGCGGGAGGCAGCCAATCACCAGATAAAGCGGGCTCCGCGTGACGACATAGTGCACATTCTCACCCTGGAGCAATCCGATGCCGCTCTGCATTTTCTCTTCATCATCTTCTGCGGCTGCGGCTTCGATTTCGCCGAGCTTGAAGACGCGGATGATCCTGAGCGCGCGGAGGTACTGTGTTCCCAGGAATCCGAGATAGAACGGCGCAATGGAGAAGAAATCGACGAGCCCGTAGAACGAGAAGAGATATTTGATGCGGTTGGGGGCCGCGTAGATGCGCAGTACATATTCCATCGTAAAGAGAACTGCGGTAAAGACTTCGATCGTCGCAAGTGTGTCATGGTAATCCTTGAGTTGCGGAATGAACTCGAGTGGCAGCAGCGCGAGCGAGGCGATGATCAGTAGGATCAAGAAGAGGTTGAAGGCGTGCCCGCTCATTCCGTGCCCGTCATGCAGAATCGCCCACAGTTCCTTGCGTAGTTCCTCGTGCTTTTGGCGTTGGGGGAGCGGCATTGGGTCACAGCATAGCCCTCGCGTAGGCATCCGTCATCCCGGCCACGTAGTCCTTTACCGCTTCGGTGAGCGAACTCTCCGTGCGTTTCTGCAGTTCCAGAATCTTCTCCGTTGGATTCTCCAGAAACTTCTCGCACAGCGCAGTGATGATCTCCTGCCCCTGCGTGTTTGCCTCCCGTACGTGCGGATGGGAATACATTCTCTCATTCAGGAAGATGTGGAGTGCGTTGAGTGATGCACTCACCGCGTCGGAAAATTTCACGATCGGTGCAGTTGCGTTGTAGACGTCTTCCAGAGTCCGGATCGTCTGCCTGGAAAGTTCGCCATCCGTCGTCGCGTACAGATCATGGACGAGGAGATGGATGATCGATCCGCGCAGTGACGTCTTTCTTGTTTTGCTCAACTGGAGCGCTTCCTGCGCGAGCGGAATTGCGGAGAGATCCTTCACGGTGAAGAGTCCTGCGCGAATGCCGTCATCACAATCGTGTGCACTGTAGGCGATCTCGTCGGCGATGTTCACAATCTGCGCTTCCAGGCTCGGTGAGCGGTCTTTTGCAGATCGCTGACGTAGGTGTTTCTTCAGACCATCAAGCACTTCCCGGTGAAGATTGAGTCCGTGATGGAGTGGTGAATGTTCCTCCAGCAGTGTCACGATCCGGAGTGATTGATCGTTGTGCTCAAATTGTGAGGGACTTGCCCTGAGTCGAGGCGAAGGGTGCTGCTTCATCCATACATCCAGCGCGACTTCTCCCATGTGTGCGAACGGCGGATGACCTAGGTCGTGCGCGAGCGCGATACACTCCACCAGGTCTTCGTTCAGTGAAAGCGTCCGTGCCATGTCGCGACTCAACTGCGCCACCTCCATCGTGTGCGTCAGCCGCGTGCGGTAGTGGTCGCCTTCCCCGGCGACGAACACCTGTGTCTTGCCCTGAAGTCTTCGGAATGCCTGCGTATGAATAATCCGGTCCCGGTCGCGCTGGAACGGGAAACGAGTGTCATCCTCCTGTTCTGGCTCGACTCGGCCCAGTAGTCCTTGAATGGGAACTGCGTAGGGGGCGAGGAGGGAATTAGCTTCCTTTATTCTGATAGACAACGATTTCATGAGGTTATTGTAGCGCGGGTACGCCCAAACATCCGTCGGGCAGAAACGCTTGTCCCTGGATAACCAGGTGGGTGACCGCAATCCCGGACCGCAATCCGGAATGATTAAGCCTCCCAATGAGACAATCAGAGAAGAAACGTCAATGCCACAAAACGCGATGCAGAGCTGATGAGCAGAATATCGGCGCGTGCGCACATTGTCGAAGATCATTGCTTGCAATGTCTCTTCGGAAACATGCTCATCATCCCGAGTAGATTGCCGCGGATCGGCAATCGTACGAGGGATTTTTGATACATCCATAATCTCCGTCAAATGCTTTTCAGGCTACAAATGAGCATGTTACTGTGACTGGTTTGTTCAGTCTCCACTTCTTCTTCCGATTGAATGCAGGTCGTCAGTAAGTCACTCCCTTTTGCGCTTCGATTGCATCCTTAATTTCTTCGTCGGTCGGCACTCCTTCTTTTTTCTTCCAGCCTTTCATCAGAGCGTTGACTGTTTTTGGAACAGCGAATGAAAAATCGACGACAATGTCCGTCGTACGGAAATAGTCTTCTACGTGTTTTTTTACACGTGTTCGCAATTCCTGTTTTTCTACGAGCGAGGGATCTTGGTAATTATGCAGACGCTTTGCAGTAAGAAGTTGCTGCAGAGAGAAGGTTCCGGATACTCCACGCATGGAAAATACTTTCTTGAATTCTTCCACTTCCACGTAGATGGTAATGACACCGCTGACGGTTTTACCAGACCGCGTCTCTATGGAAATAGAAGATCCGACTGGATATTCAGCTATTAATTGGTCATGTCGCTGACGAATGAGGCTGGCGACTTCCTGATCATTTAAGGTTTTAATATTAAGAGAGCTATCTGCCAGCAATTTGGCGAGATATAAGCGACGAGACTCCGGGATATGTCTTTCGGGACGTCGATCAGATGATGTTTCGTCTAGGAGGCGTGACACTTCAGTTCTTGTAAGGCCGACAGGATCAAAGCCTAACCGCACTGCAAATGAAATCTGAGCATCGGTCGGTCGTTTTTTTTCATTAGGAATCGCATCTTCCGATTGCTTTATGGCTGACTTAATTTTATCTCTTATAAGATTTTCATCGTTTGGTTGATCTGTGGAATCTATTGGTTTCATAACACATATTATAAATTATTAAATTATATTTGTCAAACTCACTCCGAGCATATTCGTATGCCCTTCCATTACCTTTTCTCGGTCCCCTCCCCGGTACGTCCAATACAGTTCCGGATGGCATCGCGTACAGTCTGGATGTCGCTCAAGGTGATCTGGCTGAACGCCAAGTTCGATCATCTGCGCCGTTGCCGCACCTTGCAGGTCCACTGTTTTTCCGTGAATGAATTCTTTCGAGATAGACGGGAGTTCGCGTGCAGGATCCGTGAAGTCCGCGCATTTTTGACAGAGCGACGGTCCCGCTCCAATGAAGGTCTCCGACGGATCGATGCCGAATTCTTTCTTCAGTACTGTGAAGAATTCCGGGATCGCTCCGGCGATCAGTCCTCGCCATCCGGCATGGAGAAGTCCAACGATGTTCTTCTGTGGCTCAAAGATGACGAAGCTCTGGCAATCGGCAACCCGGAGGCAAAGTGCAAGATCCGGGGCGTCGGTGATCATGCCGTCAGCCTGTTCAGTGCGGTTACTCGGTTCTCTGACGATCACCGTGTGGTTTCCGTGTTTTTGCCAGAGTCCGGCGGCCTTCGAGGCGTTGATGGCACGTGCGGCTGTTTGATCATCAGGAATGTCGTCGGATTTGGTGAAGAAAGCCACACTGAGCTGTTCTTCAAAAGGTTTCAATAATTGGAAGGGCGACAGGATCATGAGATTGATAGACTACCATTCTCATGAGCATTTCCGAGAGCCAGTACTGGTCCAAATCCTATCCCGTGAAAGAGGCGGCAGTTCATGGTTTTGCAAAAAGAGCGTGGAAGATGCTTTCGCAGAAACCGGGACTGAAGATTCTAGATCTCGGTTGTGGTAATGGCGCTGACACGATCTATTTTGCCCGGAAAGGATGCTCGGTAACGGCAATGGATTTTTCGATAGAGAGCATGAGGAGATTGAAAGCAAAATTGAAAGACAAGAACGTTCATACTGCGAGAACGATTAGGCGTGATATTTCCAAGAAGCTGCCGTTTCCATCGGGATCGTTTGATGCTGTGTATGCACATCTTTCCCTTCATTATTTTGATGATCAGACGACGATGCGTGTCTTCCGGGAAATTGTGCGCATTCTCAAGAAAAACGGGATGTTGTTTGTGAAATGCAAGTCCGTGGAAGATCCGCTGTTCGGCAGAGGTAAACAAATCGGCCCCGATACTTTTCGCGATGACCACGTGCGTCATTTTTTCAGCAAAGCGTACATGCGCCGTCAGTTGGAAAGCTTCCACGACGTACGGATTCGAAAATCATCGGGAACGTACGACGATCATCGCTCGGCATACATTGAGGCATCGGCTCGCCGTTAGCAGTTACAGGGAATTGAGCAGGTGTGGGATTTGCATGATCACTTCCCGCGTCGTGTAGCTGAAGCCTTTCTCGTGAAAGAGCATCGTCCCCGCCCGCTTGATGATCCTGCTCGCCATCACGCACGCATCTGTCGGCTTCATATTCTGAGCAATGAGCCCGGCAATCAATCCGGCGAGCGCGTCGCCGGTGCCGCCGACGGTCAGTCCCGCGTTTCCTCCGGCAACTTTCTGAACTTTCCCGTCCGGTCCGGCGATATGGTCGATACGGCTCTTCACATGAATTGTCAGTCCGGATTGCTTCGCCATCGCGCCGATGTTCTTTAGGTGCACGCCCATCCGTTCTAGTTCGCCGAGGTGCGGCGTGAGGATGCAGGCCTTCGTTTTTGCGGAAAGAACCGTCCATTCCTGCAGGGCAGACGCATCAAGGACGAGCGGGCATGGCGCGGCTTCGATCAGTTCGCGGATCAATTTCAGCGCCGGCTCTGTCCGGCTGAGCCCCGGCCCAATCACAGCGGCATCGACGGTCGCAAGCATTTCCAGGAGTGGCTGGATGTCGGCGCTGCTGAGTTCGTCTCCGGACCCTTCGACACTGCTCAGGGCAAGGAACGGATGGACCTGAAAGTTCAGTGACTGCATCCGTGCGATCTGTTGGTGGATGCTGGGGAGCGCGACGTAGACGAGATCGACGCTGCTTGCTTCGGCCGCGAGCGCGGAGAAGATCGGCGCGCCGTGCTGGTACAGCGATCCGCCAATAATCGCGACTTTGCCATTTTCGCCTTTGTGAGAATCGGGGGGACGTCTCATGCCGGCTATTTTAGCATTGTCGTCGCTGCTATCTCGCTCCACACCTCGATATCGTTATGGATGATCTCGGATCATCAACAAATCTTCCCAGAGCCTTCTCCCTTTCAAGGGAGAAGGGCAGGGTTGAGGGTTTTTTGTGCGAGATAATGAGCTCACTCCCTTGAATATTTCCCCCTCATCCTTTCCACTTCCTGCTTCACCCTCTCCCTAAATTTCTCCGACGAAAACTGCCGCGCATGTTCCCGAATCTCCTCCGGATCGAACGTCATCGCCGGGAATTTCTTGATTGCTTGCGTGAGCGATTCCACCGTCTGCTCCGCAAAAAAGATTCCCGTTCGGCCATCAATGACGGTATCCCGGACGCCACCGTTCCCGTACGCGATCACCGGCGACCCACAGGCTTGCGCCTCAATCGGGACAATGCCGGCGTCTTCGTGTGTGGGGAACAGCACAGCCTGTGCTGAGGCGTAAAGCTGTGGCAGCTCCTCATCCGTCACTCGCCCCAGAAATGTCACCGTGGGCCCGGCCATCGTCTTGAGACGCTTCTCCTCTTGTCCAGTCCCGGCGATCGTGAGCGGAATTTTGAGGGCGTTGACGCACGCGATCAGGAGATCAAAACGTTTGTAGGGAACGAAGCGTCCCACAGCGAGGAAGCCAGATCGTTGCTTCGATGATTTCAGTGGCGTTCCGAAGAACCGATCATGCGCCGGAGGGGGGATCACTGTCGACGTGCGGCCGTAGATCCGCTCGATGCGCGCGGCCGTCTCACTGGAATTTGCAATGAACGCATCGACGCGCTTTGCGGTGGAAAGATCCCACCGGCGTAGTCGGCTGAGTTGTCGTTTCACAAACCCGCGGAGAATGCGCGGCACCCGGAAGTCCTCCAGGTATTGGTTCTCCATTTCCCACGCGTACCGCATCGGGGTGTGGCAGTAACACACATGGACGGCGGAGCTTGGCGGGATGATCCCCTTTCCCACGGCATGGGATGAGCTGACGATCACGTCGTAGCCTCGAAGATCGATGTCCTCAATCGCGCGGGGCATCAATGGCAACAATAATTGATGTTTCCCGATGATTTCATACAACCATTGCAATCGTGATACACGAACATCACCCATGCGTTGTGGGGGCGTTCCGGTGGAACGCCCGTGCGGATGTTTCGCAACCGTCGTATACACCGCTGCCTCCGGCCATAACGCATGCAGTTCGGCCAGCGCACGTTCGGCACCGCCCGCGGTGGTGACCCAATCGGCGACCAAAGCAAGTTTCATGATCCCAGTATAGAGAGTTTTCCAGAGCAGAACGTAGGGGCGCGCCGGTGGCACGCCCTCTCTGTAC
>CAYGNM010000040.1:0-8257 GCA_964351275.1 uncultured Candidatus Peribacteria bacterium
GCTCCAGGAATCGCAGCACGGTTTCAAACAGCGCGACGAGGTTTCCGATGAGGCAGAAGTAGATGCCGAAGCGGACTTCCATACGCGGGAAATCGAAAGTTGTCTTCATCAGCACAGACAGGGCCGCGAGTATCAGGATCGACGCGGCGGACGAGAGGAGAACCCGCAACACTTCGCGGTAGCGCTTGCGTACCAGCATCGGTCCGCCGATGAGCGGAACGAGTGTGAGGGCGATGAGGAATGCGTTAAGGAGGAAGACGCCAAGTCCGAGGAATGAGGTATAGAAACCGAATCCCGTGTGGAGCCGGTTCTCGCTCCCCAACCACTCGCCGCTGAACCATGGCAGGAAGACGCTGCCAGCCGCAACAATCGCTCCGGCGTTTAGGATGCGTTCTTCCAGTTCCAGACTGAGGAGGCTGCGGACAATGCGGGATTGCATACGGCGGTCAGGATAGCATAAGCCGACCTCTGATACGCTTGTGGTATGTCACAGACGTCCTACGTCATCGACGTGCGCGAGGCCTGCCGCCCCGGGCGCACCGGCAAGGGGCAGTGGACGCACGGGTTTGTGAGTGAGCTCCTCCAGAGAAAAATTCCGTTGACGCTCCTCACCGATGCAGACGTTCCTGGTGAATGGAGCAGTGAGGGATGTGCAGTTGTGAGAATTTCCGGCACCGGTCTGCGATGGCATTGGAACGTTGTGCGGTGGCTGAAGAAACATCCTGCCGTCACCTACGTCAGTCCCACCAGCTACATTGTTCCGGCATTCGCTCCGAGACTGGTCCGCTGCATTCCCATTATTCACGATCTGATTGCCTTTAGAGGGGAACCCCACGATCGCAAAGCGACAACGATCGAACGATTATTACTCCCGCGTGTGATGCGCCGCTGCAGAAACCTCTGTACGATCAGCGAGTCGACGAAGCACGATCTCCTCGCGCGCTTTTCGCATCTGGATGCCGCTCGCATGACGCCGATCTTTGCGGGCCCGTCGCATCCGCATCCGGAACTTTCTCATCCGGATGGTTCGGCGCTCACCACAAGTGGGAAGACCATTCTGTGCATTGCGACGCTCTGTCCGCGGAAGAATCAGCTGCGGTTGATTCAAGCGTTTGCGAAACTTCCGGATGATCTGCGGAATTCTCATCATCTGGTCTTGGCCGGCGGACGAGGATGGCACGATGAGGAAATTGTTCGCGCTGCGCGCTCCACTCCAGGTGTCGAGTGGATCGGGTACGTTGACGCAAAAGGATATGATGCACTGCTGAAGTCGTGCACCGTTTTCGCACTCCCCTCTCTCTACGAAGGCTTCGGCATGCAGATTCTGGATGCTCTGCAGCGCGGCATCCCGGTACTGACGAGTGATCGGGGAAGTCTTCGGGAACTTGCCGACGGTGCCGCTCTGATTGTCGATCCCGAGGATGCCGGATCAATCAGCCGTGGACTGGAGTCTCTTCTGCGTGACCCATCCGCACGAGCGAATCTGGCGGGGAAGGGGCGTCAACGAGCAGCACTGTATTCGTGGAAGAGAACGGTGGATACATTCCTGTCGCACGCCGAAGGCATGCGCTAGAATTCTGATACTTATGCTGTTCTACCGCCGCATCGGCGTGACCGTGAAATCGGACATTCCCGAGAAGGATGCCGTGGTCGAGCGCGTGATGAAGATTCTTCGCAAGACCGGAGCGGAGATCTGTATCGATCGTGAACGCGTGCGCGGCATCGCCTCTGCTAAAGGACTGAAATCGTTTAACAATGTCTGTGACATCGATCTTCTGCTCATCCTCGGTGGTGACGGAACGATTCTCCGGACCGTTCGCGAGATGGACTGCTTCTCCGTCCCGATACTCTCCATCAACCGCGGCAACATTGGCTTTCTCGCAGAGATGAGTGTGGGCGAGGCTTCTCGTCTCCTCCCGAAATTCCTGAATGGAGAGGGCATCCTCGATGAGCGCAGCGTTCTGCGTGTGATTGCGAAGCGCGGATCGAAAACGATCATCGACGGATTCGTCCTGAACGAAGCGGTAATTTCGCAGGGTACCATCGCGCGACTGATTGATTTGAAGACGACAGTGAACGGCGAACCGTTGACGACCTTTCGCGCCGACGGTCTGATCCTCGCGACACCCACAGGATCGACGGCCTACACGCTCGCGGCGGGCGGTCCCATCCTGCATCCGCAAGTGCAAGCGACAATCCTCACGCCGATCAATTCGTACAGCTTCAGTCAGAAACCGATCGTGATTCCTGCAGACCATCAAGTCGACGTGGAAGTCCTCGGACGCGGAAACAAATTCGGGGGCGTCGATGTGAGCCTGACGCTCGACGGTCAAACGTATGTCGCACTTCATTCCGGTGACGTCATCTCGGCGACAGTCCACACGCACACGATCAAATTCCTCCGCCGGAAAAAAGAGACGTACTACGCGACGCTCCGGTCGAAATTGAAGTGGGGGGAGAGGCCGGAGGATTAACCGAAATATTTAGCACAGATAAACTGCAGGCTTTTCTTGATATCGAGCTGAACGTTTTTTGTGTGTAGTTCACTGAGTGGATAATCAAGGCATCGAACACAGAGCCGATCTTCTGCGTTTGGAATAGTCTCACGCAAAATCTTCACTTGTACGTCGGGCAACGGATCATTTCCATAGAGCATCAAGGACAATGCAGGATTTTCTATTGCTGCCCCTTGGAGATTCATTAAGAGATGTTGATCAGGATTCGGTGCAATAATCATGTGAGAGTTCTTCCACTGGTACATTGATGCGGTTGTCGCAGACGTATAATCGGCAATTTGGACTTTCCGAAAATCAACGTGAAACGGTAATTGTTTGCGTACAGTAAAGAAAGCATCTTGCAGTGCATCTGCAACTTCTTCCTGCACTATTCTGTCGAAAGCATCTTCTTCTGGTTGTTGTGCGCGTTCCCCAAGATGCAATGACGAGGGAAGGAGGAGGTCACATCGAAGAGTCATGTTCACTATTCACTATGAGTACGACGCATGTGTCAATTTTTTACAATCATCTCCTCTCGTCCTTGGCCTGTACCAATGAGTTTTACGGGTATCTGAGTTTTCTCCTCAATGAATCGAATGTACTCCTGAGCCTCTTTGGGAAGCTTCTCCCACGACGTGATCCCCTGCGTCGACGTCTTCCAGCCCGGGAATTTCTTCCAAATGACTTTCCCTGCATCATCCATTCCCGTCCCGACGGGAATCACCTCTTCCGAATCCAGAACGTCGAGCTTGGTGATGTTCCAACTGTCAAAGCCGTTGATCATGGCGCTGTGTCGGAGGTCTGGGATGGAGAGCCAGCCGCAGCGGCGCGGGCGCTTGGTGACGGAGCCGTACTCCCCTCCCCTTTCGCGCAACCGGGTGCCGGCTGCTTCATCTGCTTCGCAGGGGAAGGCACCACTCCCCACGCGCGTGCAGTACGCCTTCGCAACGCCGATGCAGGACGTCAATGACTTTGGCGGCAATCCGAGCCCCTGGAGTGCGCCTGCCGCGGTCGTCTGACTGCTGGTCACAAAGGGATAGGTTCCGTGATCGAGATCGAGCAGTGTCGCCTGCGCGCCTTCGATCAGGATTTTCTTCCCGGCTCTGCGCCACTGATCGAGCTGATCCGGACCGTGCGGGACAATGCGTACGGCGAGAATCTTCTGTGACTCTTGAAACAGCCGGCACTCCTCATCAATGTTGATGGTGACGCCGTACATTTCTTGTACCAGAACGGCTTTGTCCTGCAGCCATGTTCTGATGTTCTCCATTTTCCAGCGCAATGATTCTAGTCTCAGACCCGTCCGCGCCGCTTTGTCGGTGTACGCGGGACCAATTCCCCGCTGCGTGGTGCCAATCTGTCCGCCTTTTGTCTTCGCTCGGCGCTCCTCGAGTGCCTTGTCGATGGCTTTGTGGAATTCAAAAACGATGTGCGCATTCGCTGCGATGTGCAGACGGTCGAGCAGCTCGATGCCTGCAGCTTTCAACAAGTCGAGTTCTTCGAGCAGTGTTGGCAGGTGGATCACCATGCCCGAGCCGAGGTAGACCTGCACGTGTGGATGCAGTGAGCCGGAAGGCAGCAGCCGGAACACATGCTTCTTCCCTCCGACGACAATCGTATGTCCGGCATTCGCTCCGCCGCACGCCCGCGCAATCACGTCGAAATCTTCAGTGAGGATATCGATCGCCTTGCCCTTCCCCTCGTCCCCCCACTGCGCGCCGATGACTGCGCAAACGTTGCCCAGAGAAGATGTGAATGTACTCACATGAGGAACGTTAGCATGGGTAAGCGAAGTCGTTAACTCGTTTATTCGTTTGTTCGTTCCCGATGAAGTCGAGTAAACGAATAAACGAATTAACGAGCCGACCCAAATTCCATCACCCATCCCCAACAGAATGGATGTTCTGAAGCGCTTTTCTTCAGTTTTTCGACAATCTCATACCCGTCTGTCCCCCCAAACAGCGCCACATGCGGCTCAAAATCCTTCACGTCCTTCATCAAATCGTTTCCGGAAGGAATATACGGCGGATTGCTGACGAGCAGGAACGGTTCTTTAAGATCACGAACGGGATCGAGACCACTCCCCTCTTTGAAGGTGATCCGATCGAGAACGCCGTGACGTTTCGCATTGATCTGCGCAACTTCGAGCGCTTCTGCAGAAATGTCCGTCGCAATGATCTTCAGATCCGGTCTTTCGAGTGCAAGTGTTATTGCTATACACCCGCTTCCGGTACCGATATCCACTACGGTCGACATTCTCAATTTTCCATTATCAATTTTCAATTTCGCCGAAGCGACGACAATCCCCTCATCCACCTCATCCACAGCATCTCGACGGTCCTCCAGGAATTGCAACGCGCGTCGGATGATCCCCTCCGTCGACGGTCTCGGAATCAGCACCCGCCGGTCCACGGTAAACAGGCGGCCGTAGAATTCCTGTTCGCCAATGATGTAGGCGACCGGCTCATGCTTCCGCCGGCGGTCGACCCACTCCGTAAAGCGCGTCCACTGGTCGCCCGCAAGCGGATCGTCCCCATGGGCCAGCAGCCACGCCCGATCGCGGTTCATTGCACGGCTCAGGAGTACCTCTGCATCTGCAGACGGAAGAAATGAGCTGGTGAGTGCAGTGTGGACGTTCATGATTCGAGTATGGCATCAAGTACAAGCGCAGCGATGGGAACGGCTTTTCCAGAATGCGGATGATGGAAAAAATGAAATGCCGGCATGCCGTTGAGTTCCAGAATTCGCGCCTCGCCTTTTGCATCGATGATGAAATCTACTGCGAGACATCCCATATGCAGGGCGCTCGAGACGGAGCTGGCGACGGAGATGATATTCGGATTCCACTCCGATTGTTCCACATTCGTGCAATGTTTTCTCCACGGATGCGATTCTGTCGGATCGATGTCCTTTCGTTGCATAGCCACCGTCTTCCCACGAAGAACGAAACACCGGTATTCCGTTCCTTCAATGTATTGCTCAAAAATACTCTCTTCCAGAGATGCAAAATCAATGTCCGCTCTCTCCTGAATCCGTCGCACGCTTTCGGACTTCATTCCCAGGACCGGCTTCTGAATTATTGGCTGATATTTGTCGAAGAACGAATTGATGTGCGATGGTTTTTTTGAGTAGCAGTAAGGGATATTTGGGTACCGCTCGGTTTCCAGAAATTGTCTCGTCAGATGTTTATCCTGACAGATCCATGAACCCAATTGACTATTGATGTGCAGCTTCGTGTAGTACACGAACACGTTCTTGCCCCGATTCGGAAAGGAGAATAATCCGTCCGCTGTTCTCCACACAGGCCGCAGACCCCGCGATTCGGCTTCCTGGAAGAGACTCTTTGCACTCTCGTATCTTTCGAACATGACAGAAAGTATTGTGCAAGTGAAAGAAAGGAGCAAACACAGTCTCTCTCCCATTCGGCGTTGTGAGGAAGTATCCTTCCCCAAGTGCAGACCATCGGAATCGATTGCCGCTTTGCAACAACCGCCTCCGGCCTCGGCAGCTACACGCGCGAGCTCGTCACGCATCTGCTCAAGAGGAAGGACGGGGTAAAGTATGTCCTGTTTGTTGGAAAGGACGGTCATGAATGGATTCCAAAACATGCGGTTGCGGGATTCGAGTTGCGGGTTTTGGGTGCGCGTCATTACTCGCTGTCGGAGCAGATGAAGTTTCCTGGTGAGATCAAACGCTCAAAAATCGATCTTCTCTTCTCTCCTCACTTCAACGTTCCCCTCTTCTGCCCTGTTCCGTTTGTTGCGACGATTCATGATCTGATTTTGCATCGCTATCCCAACCAATCGTCGCGTCTCAAGCAGACAGCGTATCGGTTCTTGATGCGCCACACAGTCCGCAAGGCCAAGGCACTGATCGCGGTGAGTCAGTTCACTGCGGATGAAATCGTGAAGACGTACGGGAAGAATTTGCGCAAGAAGATCACCGTCATTCACGAGGCCGCTTCGCGGGAATTCCTCCGGAAGTCAGCTGCCGCGTGCGGTCCGGTACTGAAAACCTTCGCGCTGCGAAAACCGTTCTTCCTCTACGTCGGCAACAACAAAGAGCACAAGAACGTGCAGATGCTCCTCGATGCCTACCGGTCACTCGGGACCACGGAGACGGAACTGGTGCTGGTGACGGGCGGCAAGGAGGCAGAACGTCTCCAGTTACCGAATGGCGTGCGCATTTTGCGTGATGTGTCCGCGGCCGATCTCTCGTGTCTCTACTACTTCGCCGTCGCATTCGTTACCGCGTCGCTCTACGAAGGATTTGGACTTCCGGTTCTCGAAGCACAGGCATCCGGCTGTCCTGTGATCGTGACCAACACCGGATCGCTGCCCGAGATTGCCCCAGAGGGATCTCGCATCGTGGAGCCGACTGTGGAAGATCTGGCGGACGCCCTGCGCGATCCACCGCAGCCGCCGGACATGGAGAAGATCAGGACGTGGGGGGAGGTCGCTGAAGAGACGCTTGGGGTACTCCAAAAAATGACTAATGATTAATCGTTAAGGAATGTGGAAAGGTGGAATGATGGAATGTGGAATTCGTCATTGAGAAATTTCCCCATTCACTACTTCCTTAACGATTAATCATTTATCATTCGTTCCTATGGACTCCCTCTCCTCCATCCTCCCCCGCGTCCTCCACAAGCGCGGCCTGCACGGTCACGCCGTGGCGGCGCTCGTGACGCACAAGGCGACGGAGTGGTTGACTCTGGCACTCCCCGCTCTTGCGAAGCAGTTCCGTGTGGAGAATGTGCGGGACGGCGTGCTGACGATTTCTACGACGCATTCCATCGCGGCGCAGGAGTGTCTTCCCCTCCTCCCCTCTCTGCTGGAATTTCTGCAACGGGAATGCAAAAACTCTTCGGTCCGAGACGTGCGGATGGTCAGAGAGCGCAGGCAAAAATCGTAAATACAAGCCCTTGCGCCCGTTCAGGGCTTTGCCTAGACTCCATCGTCAAATGCTCGTCATCCGCCTCCAGCGCACCGGCCGCGAAAACCTCCCCACGTACCGTTTGGTGGTTGCCGAAAAGGCGCGCCCGGTGAAGGGCAAGTACCTGGAAGTCGTCGGTCATTACCTCCCGGCGAGGAAGCCGTCGGTCTTTGAGCATTCAGCGGAGAAGATCAAACAGTGGATCTCCAAGGGTGCAACGCCGAGTGATACCGTCGCCCGACTCCTCAAGAACTCCGGAATGGAGGGCATGGAGAAATTCATCAAGCGCTACGCCAAACAGAAGTCGAAGAAAGAGGCTGCGGCACCCGCTTCCTCCTCCGCTCAAACTCCGGCGGACAAGCCTGCAGCAGCCCCTGCCGCTGCTCCCACTCCCGCAGAAGCACCCAAAGCCGAAGCCCCTGCGGAGGCTGTGAAGGAAGAGCCGAAGGCGGAGGAAGCAAAGGCCGCCTGAGGACCGGAGATTCCCGTGTGAAAAAGCTCTTCACAAAGCCTTTTTTGTAGGCTACGCTCTGGTGCAATGACGGTGACGAACAGCACTATTCCCGGTTTGGACTTCCTCCAATATGTCCTCGAATCACTCGTTGAGGACAAGGCGGAATTGAAAGTGGACGGTCGGACCGATGACCTCGGTATTCTCCTTACGGTGAGTGTCAGCGCGCGTGATATGGGCAAACTGATCGGCAAAGGCGGACAGACGGTGAAGGCGCTCCGCACTCTCATCCGGGTGATCGGGGGTAACTCTTCTCAGCGAATTAATATCAAGATTCTCGAACCCGAGTCTGTACAACCTTCACTCCCCACCCCCT
>CAYGNM010000041.1:0-8222 GCA_964351275.1 uncultured Candidatus Peribacteria bacterium
CACACAGAAGCGCACCTTCCATCTGAACGAGAACATGTGACGCCCTACATGCACAAGCATCCCGAGCTCTTCCGCATCGGACATGTGACCCAGCCTTCGCCGTCCGCATCGGCGGACGGACTATGGCCGGCAGGGCAAAAGAGAGATCTCTCGGCTCTGCGGTGGACCGTCGATGAGCCGCGGGATCTCGCCTTCGTTCGGGAAGTGTTCCGCGAGCTTGGGGACGGCATCTTCGGACAGGAGCAGATTCTGGCACTGCTGGAACGCCGCCCCGATCTGCAGACGATGAATGCGGGGATCATCACGAATGAGGGATATCTGCTGTCTCTGGAGGAAGACAAAACCGCGAGAGATTCTTCACCCCCCTTGCCATGACCGTCCTCTTTCGCGTCGACGCGAGCGCCAAGATCGGCACCGGACACGTGATGCGGTGCATCGCGCTGGCGCAAATGATGAAGGAGGCAGGAGATGAGGTCATGTTCTTGTCTTCGACGATCACGCCGTCGCTAAAGACACGGCTCAGTGACGAGGGATTAAAGAGTACAAAACTCGCTGCAGCTCCATACGGCGGAGAGGATGCACGGGAGACGAGCAGGCGGGCAAAAGACATCAGCGCAACGTGGATTATCGTCGATGGATACGGTTTCGATGCGGCGTATCAGAAAATACTGAAGGAGGAGGGGCTCCATGTTCTCTTCATCGACGATTACGGTCACGCGGATTCCTACAGCGCCGATATCGTGCTGAATCAGAACGTGTCGGCACGTGACGAGTTATACAAGAAGAGAGACCCAAACACACGTCTTCTTCTCGGACCTCAGTACGTCCTGCTCCGTCGCGAATTCCGCGATGCGAAAGAAAAAAGAGTAGTCCGGACGGGACCAGTGAAGAATATCCTCGTGACACTCGGTGGTGCAGATTCGCAGAACATGACGGCGAAAGTCATCAGTGCTCTGGAGAAGGCGGAGTTTTCCGGAGACGTCACCGTCATCGTCGGCGGCAGCAATACGCATCTGAAGGAACTCCGCCGCCAAGCGGCCTCAACCACGCTCTCTCTGAGCATCGTCACGAATGTGGCGGACATGCCCGCACGGATGGCAGAGGCCGATCTCGCCGTCTCCGCCGCCGGGACCACGAGCTGGGAATTGCTCTTCATGGGCGTGCCGTTCCTCACCGGCGCATTTGCCGACAATCAGATCACGGTCTCGGCGGCACTGCAGGAACAGGGTCTGGCGGAAAATGCGGGGTGGTATCCGGATCTCTCGGAACAGGAAATCGCCAACCGTCTCACCCGGCTTATCAACGATGCAGAGTGGCGATCGCTCCATTCCAAAAAGGGACTGGAAACGGTCGATGGAGACGGCGTGCTGCGCGTGCGGGAAGCGATGCGCGGGACGTCTCTGACCCTCCGTAACGCAACGATGGATGATGCGCGCCTGCTCTTCGCCTGGGCCAATGATCCCCTCACCCGGCAGGCATCCTTCTCTCCCGATCCGATCTCGTGGGAGGAGCATCGGACATGGATGACGAAGAAGTTGAGAGATCCGCACTGCACGATTCTCATTGCCTTGGACAGAGTCGACACCCCCGTGGGATACGTCCGCTTCGAGCCCAGGGACGGACAGTGCGTGCTCTCGATCGCAATCGCGCCGGAGCAGCGGGGGAAGGGATGGTCGAAGAAGGTCGTGACCGCCGGCGTTCACGCGTACCTGCGCGATCATCCAAAGGAAACCATCCATGCCTTCGTGCGACCGGAGAATGCGGCGTCTGTCGCGCTGTTTCGGAGTCTCCGATCGCACGAGGAGTCAGCGGAGACGCCGCCGTCTCCGCTGACGACCCGAGCCGCACTGCATTTCACCCTCGATCGGGATACTCTGGACGCATGGAAGACCTGATTATCAACGGACGCCGGATCGGACCCAACCAGCCCGCATACATCATCGCGGAGATGTCGGCGAACCACGGTCAGGACAAGGCGAAAGCGATCGAGATCATCCGTGCGATGAAGGAGTCGGGAGCCGATGCGGTGAAGCTGCAGACGTACACGCCGGATACGATCACGCTGAAATGCGCCAATCGGTACTTCGTCGACTGTCTGAAAGGAACAATCTGGGAGGGGCAGTCGCTCTATGATTTATACGCCGACGCCTACACGCCGTGGGAATGGCAGCCGGAACTGAAGGCCGAAGCGGAGCGTTTGGGCATGGACTGTTTCTCCACGCCATTCGACGAGACCGCCGTCGACTTCCTCGAGCAGATGGACGTCTCGGCCTACAAAATCGCGTCGTTCGAAATCGTCCATCTGCCACTGATCCGCCGGGTTGCGGCAACCGGCAAACCGATGATCCTTTCGACGGGCATGGCGACGCAGGAAGAAATTTCCGAAGCGCTGGCAGCAGCGCGAGATGCAGGCGCAACGCAGATCGCACTCCTCAAATGCACGAGCGCGTACCCGGCGAAGTTGGAGGATGCGAATCTGCGCACAATCCCGAACATGATGAAAGAGTTTGATGTCCCCATCGGTCTTTCCGATCACACGATGGGGCACGCCGTGCCCGTCGCGGCAGTCACGCAGGGCGCCTGCATTACTGAGAAACACTTCGTCCTCGATCGGAAGCGCGACAAGGGACCGGACAGCGCTTTCTCCATGGAACCGCAGGAGTTCCGGGAGATGGTGAACGCCGTCCGCGCCGCGGAAAAGGTCCCGGCATCCGCGCAGATCAATCCGGCGGCGCTCGGCGAGGTCCGGTACGGGCCGGGCGACGCGGACAAGAAGAGCCTGGTCTTTCGACCGTCGATCTTCGCAGTGCAGGACATCACCGCCGGCGACAAATTCACGGAGAAGAACATCCGCATCATCCGGCCGGGATATGGATTGGCTCCGAAAGAAGTAGGGAATGTCCTCGGAAAAAGCGCTGTGAAAGCCATCAAAATGGGGACGCCGCTTTCACTCGACGTGATTGCCTGATGCCCGGAGCTCAGGCATGCAGGTAACTCATCATGTGGTAGAAGCCCCGCTCAAACGTATCCGGCTCCCGGTGGTAACGCAGATGCGAACCGATTTCCGCATTATTCCAGTGCGCTTTACGCTGGAGGATCATCGAGAGCAGGGAATACTCGAGACCGATGCGGACGAACGGAGGCTTCTCGGAACCGCGCGGAGCCGTCTCCACCGGACTCTTGCCGTCGAAGGGAACTCGGTAGAGGAACTCCTGTCCGGCATCGATGTAGAGGATGGTCGGTGATAGATAGCCGAACGACTCCTGGTGTTTCCACATCCGGCGCTGCGCGTCCTGCAGGACCGGTGTGAGATCGGTGCGGTCGCGGTCGTCGATCCGGTACTGGTCCTGATAGAGATAGAGTTTTTTCGACAGCACGTCATTGATGTACCGCTGACGTTCGACGGGATCAGGAGGAGTGAAGGGGGCGGAGACGGATCCATCCTCGACATTGATAGATTCTTTTGAATTGAGGAGGATCATGCGCGTATCGATCTCGCGTTCCTGGAGCATGGGCAGGAGGAGACCCGGCAGTTCCTCGAGCTCGGGCACCCCGCGGAACGGATTGAGCGCTGTAAGCGAACCGCCCAGCGTGTACTGCCCGGCGAATGGCAGAAAGGAGAGAGGGCGCAGGCGGCGAATGTAGCGCATCGCCTGTTGCAGGAACTGGTCGCGCTTCGCGTCAGCATGTGTCCGCTTCTCCGCATCGGGCATGTCGAAGCACTGCGGGAACGGACCCGCGCCGCTGTAGCCAACCAGAAGCAGATCCACGTGTCCGTGCCGTTCCAGGATTCCCTTGCAGACGTTGCGCGCGAGTTCGTACGGGCAGTCGTTGGTATTTACCACCACATTCCCCCCGGCGGAGAACACGGCGAGCGTATCGATCTGCTTGGTGCGCGATCCCGGCTGGGCGGCGCTGCACCCGAAGAACTTGCCGCAGAGAATGGGATTGCAGCCGTCCGCGGCGAGAATTTCCATCTGCAGTCCGCCATCGAGCGTCACCTCCTCCCCGTGCGCAATCTCCCGGATCGACGTGAATCCGAGACTCTGCAGAATGCGCAGAACGAATTTCTCCTCGAAGTCATGGATCAGGATGCGCGTGGATTTTGGAAGACGCTTGAGCGTTTCCACGTCGAGGTGATCGGGATGGACATGCGAGATATAGAGATAGTCGACACCGGCGAAATCCTCCGGCGTGACCGTGAGCGGCGGATAGTGGTACCAGCTGCCGTAGAAAATGCCGTCTGTGAGCCACGGGTCGCAGAGCACTCGAACACCTGCATGTTCGATCACAACGCACGCACTTTTGATGTATCGCACCTGCACCGTAGGAGCGTACCAAGCACGCCAGACGACGGCAAACCAGTGCAGCATTGACTTGGCTGGGCAAAACTACAAAGATGCTGCAGACCATGCCCTATTCCTTGGGTCCCATCCGCCGCTGCATTCTCCTGGGAGGAGGCCCTGTGCTCCTCGCAGTTGCCGCGCATTGCCGGAAAAAGAAACTTGATGTTCTCGTCATCACCTCGCCCCGTCACGCCGGGGAAAGTCTGGAGGGCGGCCGGACATTCCAGGCGACGTGCAAAGCGGAGAAGATGAAATTCCTGGTGACCGAGAGCATCACGGCACCGGCGGTTCAGACCGCCATCGGTTCGATGGAGAAGACGATCGCGATCTCCCTCGGTGCCGCGTGGCTCTTCACCGACGCGGTGATCAAAAACCTCTTTGATGAAAAACTGATCAACACACACGGCAAGCGTCTGCCGCAGGACCGGGGTGGCGGCGGGTTCTCGTGGGAGATTCTGCGGGGCGACCGGCTCGGCATCTGTCTGCTCCACAGAGTCGATGCGGGCATCGATACCGGCGACATTCTCGCGTACGAGGAATTCGTCTTCCCGGCATCCTGCCATCTCCCGCAGGACTACGCCCGGTATCACGGCGAGCGCGACAGTGCGTTCCTCTGCGGCATTCTCGATACGCTCAAGAAAGGCGAGCGATTGTTCCCGCTGCTCGCTCAGCCGGAATATCTCTCGTCCTACAACCCCCGTCTCCATACACCGACGCACGGATGGATCGACTGGTCGTGGGAGGCGGCGGACCTCGAGCGGTTCATCTGCGCATTCGATCTCCCGTACCCGGGAGCCATGACCCGATGGAACACCCGCGTCGTCCATCTGCGCAACGTCTTCCTGCAGAAATCCGAGGGTGGACGCCATCCCTCCGAAGCCGGGATCGTCTACCGCAAGGGAAGGCAATGGCTGCTTGTCGCCGCGAAGGATGGCGATTTGATCGTGAGCGATGTGGAAGATGACGGCGACAAGAGTCTCTTTGGCGATATTCAGGTGGGCGACCGCTTCGTCACGACCGCGGACGACATCACCGCAAGCAAACAGCGGGTCTTCTACGATGCGTCGGGCGTCAGGAAAAAGTCCAATGGATAATGGATGTTGCGTTGAGCGGATTGAGTCCGAAAACGTTGGACTGCACCCCGTGGACGGAGATTTTTTTATCAGCCTGGAGCAGTTGCACCAGATCGCGATTGTAGTCATTTACCTCGATGTACCGCTTACGCAGAAGCGCGAAGAGGGAATCCCCTTTTTGTTCGTAGAGCGGTTCGAGATGCAGGACGTCCTGCACAGTATCCACGTGGAGTGAGAGTCCCGCGATCACCGCGGCAGCCGACGGCAATTGCTCCACCGCATGCCGGGTGAAAATAAGCGTCCGGCCACCGGGCTTCACACGCTCGAGCAGCGAATACGACGCATCGTAGAAATTGAACTGCTCAATGTGGATGGCGGGTCCGTGCGCGTAGAGCTCTTGTGCGAGAGTCACCGCATTCGACGAGTACTCCCCTCCCAGCCAGGTCTTGCCCGGGAACTGTTTTGCGAGCATCCACAGGTTGTAGCCGTAACCGCAGCCGAGTTCGATGACGGTGTCCGCCTTCTCCACGAACGGACCGACGCTCTCGAGAAAAAATCGGTCATTGAGCGTCAATGCATCGGATTGCGGCAGCGCGTAGAGATCGTCGCCCAGCGAGATACAGGCGTGTGTCCGAAGCACCTTCATTTCCAACTGCTTCTTGATGGTCTCGGCGGTGGCGCCCTCCCCGGCATGCGCATGGTAGAACGCAAGACAGGCGGCGTACTTGTCTTTGTCGTACTCCCGGTCAATTTTTTCGATCGTCCGCGCGGCCCCGTTCCAGGCATCGACACCCAGTAGTCGCCCGGGCCAGTGCGACCAGCAGGGAAGCGCATCCAGATCAACGGGGACAGCGGAGGGAGGGAGAATCATCACGGGAAGTATGGCATACCCTGCTGATCTCAGGAACCGGCCATTGGTGTCGTTTTGACCACAATCCCGTGCCCGTTGAGGTTGTGAATGACGATCCGGTCATTGCCCGTGCGCATCTCATCGACCAGCGCCGTGATGCCATCGGTCGTCACGAAGCCGTAGTCATCGAAGACGATCATGCCGCCCGGCGGCAGTCGCGGCCACACCCACGTGACGATATCCCGGGCGGACGCGTAGACGTCGACGTCGATATGGCAGAAACGGATGGCACTCTCTGTGATCTGATTGCCGGTGTCCTCGGGGAAAATCCCCGTGAGGAGACGGATGTTTTGGAGGTCGAGGTCATCATGCAGGAGTCTGCGCACCATATCCTCGGACGTGTTGCTGTGTTCCCCGCCGCCGTACGTGGAATCGCGGACGCCGGCTTTCACCACACCGCTGAAGGTATCGCACGCGTATACGGGATCGGCGATGCCGTGCTTTGTCGCTGCAGCCGCGATGATGGCAGCAGTCCCGCCCCGCCACACACCGACTTCGAGCAGCGCCCCGTGCACTTTGCGGCTCTGCCCTACCAGCTGCCAGAGTTCGTAGCACCGGTACACATCGACGAGTGTGGCGTGCCGGACGCGCTGGTAGACGCGCTGAAAATCGGCGTCGGTTTCCCAGGGTGCGTAGGTGGCCTTGGGGAACGCCCACCCGTACCCCGGCCGTATCGCGGAGGTTTTGAAAAATTTCACCATATAGCCCTGCGAGGCGCAGAACCGCTCAACGATGCGTCGGGGGATACTGAACACGGACATAGGAAAACAATTCTACTATACTGTGCCCGTGAACATCATTCTCAAATCGTTCGACGGGCCGTACAACCACTTTACGATGGAACGGGCGTTTCGGGACATGCACCTGGGCACATGCATCTCGATCTCCTGGAAGCTGTGGGAGATCCCGAAACTGAGCGTCGATGAACATCTCCTGTACGACGCCAAGAATCTGAAATACGGGCAGTATCCCGATGTCCACTGGCCGGATATCACTCCGCTCGATGAAGAATTGATCGAGAACATGCGTCACTGCGAAGGCGTGTTCATCAAGTGCATCACCCGCAACTCACTCAACGACATGCCCTACGCCGAACTGCGCAAGCAGTACTTCGACCACCTGCGGTACTGGAACCACATTCTCGAGACGAAGAAGATCGACTTGATGCTGCTCAATCACCCGCCGCACCAAGGCTACGACATTATCATCTACGATCTCTGCAGACTGAAGAAGATCCGGACGCTGATTGTCGACCGCTGTCATTGCATCAACTTCGCGCTGTTCCCGCGCGAATGGGAGGCGTGCGCCACGGACGTACGGGACGCGTTCCATGCACTCCAGAAAGAGGAGCACGATCCGGCGACGCCGGTCCCTCTCCCGCAGAAATTCGAGCTGATCTATCAGAAGCAGACCGTGCGGCGCGACGGACCGGCGTACTGGTACATGGCCCCGCGTCCCACGTATCTGCTGAAGAAAAACTTCTTCCAACGGTGGTGGGGCATCGCGCTCGATATGGCGCTGCACCGTCCGCGCACACTCCTCTCGTGTCTCGTGTCGCCAAAATTCTGGAAGCGGAAGCTGCGGGATCATCAGATTATCCAGATGTACGACAAGCACGTCGGCACGATCGACTTCAAAAAGCCTTACGTCTACGTGCCGCTCCACGTACAGCCGGAATCCACCACCTGCCCGATGGGTGGCGCATTCGTCGACCAGGAGCGCGTGATCCAGCTGCTCGCGGCGTGTCTCCCGGCGGGCGTCTCAATCTACGTCAAAGAACATCCCAATCAACGGGAAGAGATGCGCAGCTGCGAGTTCTACCAGACGCTGATCGATATCCCCTCGGTGACGCTCGTTCCGCGCGAGACGTCCACCATCGATCTGATCGAGAAC
>CAYGNM010000042.1:0-8217 GCA_964351275.1 uncultured Candidatus Peribacteria bacterium
GTGCGAAGGCATCAATCGTCGTCGGTGCAGTGTTCGAATTCCCTTGTGCATCCATCGGCGGGAGAGGCGGCTGTGACGGTTCCTGAACTGCGGCCAGCTGGACAACCGATGACAGAGCAGAGGAGGATTTGACGGCTTTGGCGGATTTCGACGACGAGCTCTTGGCACACGGGAGCCTATTGCCCGAAGGATACGGAAGATCGACATCCTCCGTGCCGCCAAAGAGTTCGTGTCGCGATGACGAGGACCCTTGGCACGGATCTCCGGTCGCACTCACGGTAATCGTCCCGACAAGCGTCTGGTCCGTCGATGATGTGATCGTGTGTTCGCGTTCCGGCTCCTGTGGTCCCACGGTAAAAGTCGTCGTCGCACCGGGGAAGATCGCCGGGGTATTCAAGTATGCGCCGCTGCCGTCCCTCAGCGTCTGCGAGGTGAGGATGTGTGGAATCGACTGGTCGTTAATCCAGGTGATTTGCTGTCCCGGTTTCACCATCACGCTGGACGGCTGGAACCCATCGGACTGACTGATGTGGATTTCGATCGGCGCGAGTGCATCGGACAGCGCGGTGTTCGTCGTACCGTTCGTCGATCCGCTGCCGACTTGCGCGGTGAACACCTGCCAACCGCCGGTGGCCGTGACGCCGACGATTGTGAAGACCGCGATACCGACGATTGCGGCAGGGAGGCGGGAGGCGGGTTTGACGGAGATGCGGGTGGCTCGTTGAGTGGGTTCGGGACCGGGTGAATGCGCTATGCCTTCATCCTCATTGTGCCAATGGGGGTGGATGTCTTGGGTCATGCGTGGATTCTGCGCGAAGCGATCATCTGCCGCCGGCACGCGAACAGCGTTCCGATGGCGGCGGAACCGACCAGGAGGAGGACAAAGCCTGACGGTGCGCCTGATTTTCCAGGGACCGCCGATCCTTGTACCTGAGTCTCATTCATGTGGACGACAGGATTCTCGGGAGCGTTTGTTCCGGGTGCGACGTCGGCCACCAGATCGAGTGTGCCGACGATCGGCGACGATGACGTAGATGGATTGCCGATTTCCACTGACGCCTCGGCGCTGAAGGCCGTTTCCTGGTTTATATCATCCACGCCGCGGACGGCGACAAAATACGTTTTGCCGGTCGGCAGATCGTGGATCACTGCGCCGCGGGAAGCGACCGAGACACTGTGCCGGTTCAGGTACCGTCCGCGCATCGTTCCGTAGTAGACGTTGTAGCCTTGGAGTTTTGGGTGGCTGAGGGCATCCCAGGTGACGTAGAGCGTGTTGTCCTTGGTGCCTACATGGACGTTCTGGATTTGAATCAATCCGAAGCTGTCTGTTCCCCCCGGCGTCAGCTGCGCGGCGAGGTTCCCGTCGGCATATCCGTCAGCACTGGGCAGAGTCGGATCGGGGAGTGGAGGCAGACCGAGAAGGGCGTTCAAATCCGGCGGCGCAGGAGGCCCTCCGGTCGATGATGGGGCACTCGCTCCGTCCACTGCAACGGCGGGTGTTCCATCCAAGCTCGGTTGTCCGTATGGATTCGGATCAGCGGAGACAGACGACGGTGCGGACGGGTCGGCAAATGGTGCTGGTTCCATTGAAGCACTGGAGACTGCGGAAGGTGCGTAGGGATCAAAAGTCGCGGGTGCTGCGAGCGCATTCGGCGCAAGGGGATTTTCCATTCCTGGAGAATTCCCCTCTAGAGGCAGCTGCTGTGTGGGCTGACCCGGTCCGACGAATTCGACGAGGAGCGCCCCGAGAGGTTTCGAGACCAGGTTCTGCTGTGGCGCTTTGGACGTCGTCACAAACGTGTGTCCGTCGATGCCTTTGCGCTGGTCGTAGAATGTCAGCGGCGTTTCGATGCTATTTGCCGTGTTCTTCACGGTAAAGGTGAGTCGTGCAATGGGAATGTACATGTCTGCCGGTTCGCTCCCGGCGGCAGCGCTCGCGGTGATCTTTGCGTATCCGGAGAGCGCCGAAAAATCCGCCTGTCCGGGGGCGATGGTCGGGAATGCCGGAGAGACGGTGATTTTTGTTCCTTCCAGTGCTTCGGAATCGTACGAGATCCACATGCGGACCTTGTTGATCTGTTCCTGCGTCGGGTTGATCAGCACGACGTCGAGATCCAGTGTGTCGCCAACGGCATACTGTGGCGTCATGAGTGTCGTCGGATCGGCGACGTCGAATTGCGGACAGAGCATCTGATCCGCTTCTTCACAGTGTGGCTGGAAAATGAGCGTCGGAACAGCGGTCTGCGTCTGGTCGTCGAATTGTGCCTGCGCGGAGACCGGCCATACCAAAGGGAGCATAGCGAGAAGTGTCATCAAGGACACAAGCCGTCTCTGGACAGGAGTGCACGGGGTCATGTCATCGGAGGGAGAGGAGACGGAGAATGATGGTCAGGTCCCTGCGTGTCAGAATGCCGTCACCGTCCATGTCTCCGCGGAGCACTTCTTCCTCTGTTGCGATGATCTGTCTGTCGCTTGCCTGGAGCACAATATATGCATCATCCGCGTCGAGCGTGCCGTTCCCATTTGCGTCGCCCTGAATGGGTGTTTCGTCGGTCATGATTTCCTGGATTGCCGCTTCGCTCTTCGAAAACGGATGGACGTCGCCTGCGGTCTCGATGCCTACCGCGAAGGCACCCATGGCGCAGAAGGTTCCGAGGGCGAGTGTGCGAAGCGTGATACCGGAGAGGAGGGTGCGTAGGTGTTTCATAAATCCTTTCAGTATAGCGGAATGCGCCTTTTCCCTCAATGCACGGTGATTTGACTGCATTAGTGGATGTTGTTCCCGTATCCAGACAATCTTCTGGTAGATTGACGGTCTCATGCAGAACGTCTTCCTGTTCACCGGTCTGAACCTGTTTGCGCTCCATCAGGAGAAGCGGCGGTGGATGCAGGAGTTTTCGACCAAGCATGGCGCGGAGAATTTGTTATCCATTGACGGATCTGGCATTTCATTACAAAAGGTTCTTGATGAGGTGAGCACGGCTCCGTTCATTGCCACAAGCCGCCTGACCGTGATCGACGGTGTCCCGAAATTTCCGAAAGAGGACATGCGACGACTGCTCGATGCTGTGCATCCATCGTGCATCCTCCTTTTTGTCGATCCTGCGCCGGACAAACGATTGGGAGGTCTCAAAGAACTCCTGGCAACGGCGACGGTGAAGACCTTCGTTCCTCTTCAGGGGAAACTTCTGCACGACTGGATGCAATCCTTCGCGCGGCAGCACGGCTCCACGCTGGAACCGACCGCAGCGGAACTTCTTCTTCGTATTGTCGGGGGGGATCAGGAGACGCTCGCGCAGGAGCTGACGAAGATCGCATTGGGGTCCGGTCCGGTGATCACCGCTGCACACGTCACGCTCCTCGCCGTCCCCTCGGGTGATCAGGAAATCTGGGAGCTCTCGAGTTTGCTCTCGCGGAGCGATCTCCTGGCGACGCTCGGGTATGTGCGCATCCTCCTCCGGTCAGGAGAAGATCCACACTCTCTGTGGAACATGTTGCTCTGGATGGTGCGGTGTCTGGCTGGTGTGACTCTATGCGTTAACGAAGGCGAACGGAACCCGGCGAAGATTGCCTCCAGTGCCGGTGTGCCATTCCCGACCGCGAGGACCTTCCTCCCACTCGCGCAGAAGATCCCGCTCTCCGCGCTTCGCGACCTCGTCGGCTGGGCAGTCAGCGCTGATCGCGATCTCAAAACCGGCGGTTACCGTGCGACGGCGGAGTCGACGCAGGAGCTCCTCGCGTTGATTGATGCATTGGTGGTGCGGTGCTGTGAGGCGACTGTGCGGCGGGTCTAAAATCTTCATGCCGCCTTCCCCGCCCCGCCCCCCTCAATCTGCTTGAGAATGTCATCGGCTGCCTGGTCTTCCTTCTCCTTGTGCGCGGCCTCTTTACCCGAGCGCTCCTGCCGTCGCTTGACGCGTTCTTCCTCCGTCTGCCGGATCACTTCGGTCTGGCCGAGTTTCTCGATTTCCGTCTGGTACTTGGAGTCGATTGCGGCCAATTGTTTGCGTTCGTTCTCCAAAATATCGCGGAGATTCTGGATCTGCTCCGGCGTCATGATCGGGAGGATATTGATCCAGTACTGCCGCTCCTCGTCGTTCATACTCTCGCTGGCTTTGATCAGCTGGATCAGGTCCGGGAACTTCTTGAGAAGATCTTCCGGAATCTGCAGTCCTGTCTGTGGTTGTTGTCCGGGTGGGGGTGGGGGATTTTGATCGGGCATGCGAGAATAATAGAGTAATAGAGTAATAGAATAATAGGGCCCTCAGGGTGACCGTCTTTCGATGCTCTATTTGCGGATACCTGAAAGAAGAATGACTTCCACGAGCGTCATCAGAGGTTCCTAATACTCTATTATTCTACTATTCTATTACTCTTTTCATTAGGCAACAGACACCACCTCATACTCCAGCATCCCGGATGGCGATTGAATCTCCACCCGGTCGCCCTTGAGTTTGCCGAGGACGGCCTTGCCGATGGGGGATTCGTTGCTGATCTTGTGGTCGAGCGGATCGGCCTCGGTGGAACCGACGATGGTGTAGTGCTCCGGCTCGTCGCCGTCGGTGATGTTCTGGAGCATGACCGTGCAACCGATTTCGACTTCCTTGTGCTTCGATTCCTTCTTGTCGGAGATGATCTTGGCGTTCTTCACTTTCCCCTCGAGCTCGATGATGCGGCCCTCGACGAAGGCCTGTTCGTTCTTGGCTTCCTCGTACTCGGAGTTCTCGGAGAGATCGCCGTACGAGATCGCCTCGCGCAAGCGCTGAGCGACTTCCGCGCGACGGGTGGTCTTGAGATGCTCGAGTTCGTCCTTGAGCTTTTTGAGCCCTTCCTTGGTCACGAGCGTCTGATCGTCGTCGCCCGCGGATTGCGAGGAAAAGCCATCGGCTGGCTCGGCATCGTCGGAGAGGAGGATGTCATCATCAGGCATAGAACTGGGGTATTGTAGGTGGTTTTTTGACCATAGCAAGGCCGAGAATCATGAATGCCGTTTCTCATGATTCATACTTCGTGATTCATGATTCATTATCTAGCGTCGAGAACAGCCGGCCAGCTCAGAATGGGCAGCGAAGAGACTTCTTCCATAATCATCGCCTCCACCAGCCGCTTGGCGAGCTGGACGTTGGTGATGAGCGGGATGCCGTGGTCGGTAGCGAGTCGTCGGATGAAGTAGCCGTCGGTCTGCTCGGGTGAGCCGCTGCTTGTGGGAATATTGATGACGAGGTCGACGCGTTTCTGTTCCAGATACTCGCGGATGTTGGGGCTGCGCGGCTCCGAGACTTTGTGCAAGAGCGCCGACTGAATATCGCGCGACATGAGGAATTCGTGCGTCCGTTCGGTTGCGAAGAACGAGAAGCCCTTGCGATGGAGCAATTGGATCGACGGCAGCAGATCGATCTTGTCTTCGAGCCGGCCGATGGTCACGAGGATATTCTTCTGCGGCATTTTGAAACCGACGGCGAGCATCGCCAGGAGCAATGCCTGCTCGGCGTTCCAGCCGAAGCAAGCAACTTCGCCGGTGCTTGCCATCTCCACGCCCAGCCGCGGGTCCGCTCCTTTGAGGCGGCTGAAGCTGAACTGCGCGGCCTTCACGCCGACGTGGTCTAAGTCGAGCGTCTGGTACCGCTTGTCTGTGGGGGCAATCCCGAGGAGTGCCTGGGTCGCGAGCACCGCGAAGTTTTCGCCGGTGACTTTGCTTGCGAACGGGAAGCTGCGGCTCGCGCGCAGATTGCACTCGATCACCTTCAAGCGGTTGCGCGCGGCCAGGACCTGGATGTTGAACGGTCCGCTGATCTTGAGTCCCTGGGCGATCCCTTTTGCGATCACTTTCATCTGCCGCAGCGTCGCCACGTTCACTCGTTGCGGCGGCAGCACGATGGTCGCGTCGCCGGAGTGGACGCCGGCGTTCTCCACATGTTCCGAGATCGCGTACAGGAGTACTTTGCCGTTCTGCGCAACGCCGTCGAACTCGATCTCTTTGGCACCCTGCTCGAATTTGGAGATCACGACGGGTGCTTCTTTGGAAACGAGCGCCGCCTGTTCGATGTAGGCCTGCAAGTCATCTCCACTATGGACGACTGCCATGGCGGCACCGGAGAGCACGTAGCTCGGCCGGACGATGACGGGGTACCCGACGCTCTCGGCGAATGTCCGCGCCGATTGCATGTCGGCGAAATCTTTCCACGACGGCTGGTCGATCCCCAGGGTATCGAGCAGGCTCGAGAATTTATTCCGGTCCTCCGCGCGGTCGATGTCCGCGGGGTCTGTGCCGAGAATCCTGAGCCCAGCGCGCGCGAGTTTGGGCGCGAGCGAATTGGGGATCTGTCCGCCCATGGAGACGACAATGCCTTCCGGACAGACGGCGTCGGCGATATCGCGCACGCGTTCCTCGGTGAGCTGTTCAAAGAAGAGTGCATCGCACTCGTCGTAATCTGTGCTGACCGTCTCCGGATTGCTGTTGATCATCACCACTTCGTACCCCTGCTTCTGCAGTTCGTGTGTGGCTTGGACGCAGCACCAATCGAATTCAACTGAGGAACCGATGCTGTAGGGGCCGCCGCCGAGAACGATCACACGAGAGCGGCCAGCGGAGAGTGGGGAGCGGCTAGTACTATCCGCTAACCGCTCTCCGCTCTCCGCATTTTCTTTGATAAAAACAACATCATTCTCTGATCCGTGATACGTCATATACAGATAATTTGTTTGAGCGGGGAATTCTCCCGCCAGCGTATCAATCTGCTTCACAACCGGGACGATGCCCGCGGCGATTCTCTGTTGCCGGATGTCTTCCGATTTCTCTTCGCGGATGAGCGCGATCGATTTGTCCGAGAAGCCGTGACGCTTGGCGCTGCGCAGAAGGTCTGCGGAGAGAGATCCCGCTTTTGACTGGAGGATCGCTTTGGCGACGACCGCGCACGACTGGATACGCTGCAAAAACCACCGGTCGATGCCGGTCGCGATGGAGATTTCCTGCGGCGTCCATTCGCCGGCAAGGGCGCTGGCGACCGCGAACATCCGTCGTGGCGTGGGGCGGCGGATTTCCTTGCCCAGATCCTGGAAGGCGAAGGGCGCGGGGTACAGACCGTCCGCGGCGATGTTGAGCATCCTGATCGCTTTCTGCAGCGCTTCCTCAAACGTGCGCCCGAGCGCCATCACCTCGCCGACGGACTTCATCTCGCTCGTCACCTGGTCGCTCACGAACCGGAATTTCTGCAGATCCCAGCGTGGCATCTTTACCGCGACGTAGTCGAGCGACGGCTCGAAGTCGGCGCACGTCACTTGTGTGATCGCGTTGCGCAGGTCCGGCAGACAGTAGCCCAGTGCAAGTTTGGCGGCGACGAATGCGAGCGGATAGCCCGTTGCCTTAGAGGCCAGTGCTGAGCTGCGGCTGAGGCGGGCGTTCACCTCGATTACGCGATATTTTCTCGATCGCGGATCCAGCGCGAACTGAATGTTGCACTCCCCGACAATCTTTAAATGCCGAATGACCTTGAGCGAAATCGACCGGAGCATCTGGTACTCGGTGTTGTCGAGCGTCTGGCTCGGCGCGACGACGATCGATTCACCGGTGTGGATACCGAGCGGGTCGACGTTCTCCATGTTGCAGACCGTGATGCAGTTATCGGCCCGATCCCGCACGATCTCGTATTCGATCTCTTTCCATCCGGTCAGATCTTCCTCCACCAGCACCTGATGCGATTCCACGAAGGCGACTTTGAGAATGTCCCGTAGTTCAGCATCATTGACGGCGCGACCGCTGCCCTTACCCCCGAGTGCGAAGGCCGCCCGCACGATGACGGGATACGCGATTTCCTGCGCCGCCGCGAGAGCTGTGGTCACCGACTCGCATGCGCGTGACCGCGGGACCGCGACGCCGATGGAATTGAGCTCGGCGTTGAAGAGCGCGCGGTCTTCGGTCTTGCGGATGCTCTCGACGGGCGTGCCGAGCACCGCGATGCCGTGCTTTTTGAGGATGCCGCGGTCATCCAGCGCGACGCCGCAGTTGAGAGCGGTCTGGCCGCCGAAGCTCAGCGCTATCGCATCCGGTTTCTCCGTCTCAATCACCCGCTCGACGAACTCCGGCGTGACCGGAAGAAAATACACGGCGTCGGCCAGGCCCCAGCTTGTTTGATTCGTCGCGATGTTCGGATTGATCAGCACCACGCGCTTGCCTTCCTCCTTAAACGCCTTGATCGCCTGGCTGCCGGAGTAGTCGAA
>CAYGNM010000043.1:0-2413 GCA_964351275.1 uncultured Candidatus Peribacteria bacterium
ATCCAGACCTGTCCCTCGTAGAGAGCGCGACGACCGCAGTCGGGAAACATCTGAAGAAAGGCATGATCGTCGTCTACGAGTCGACGGTCTACCCGGGAGTGACCGAAGAGATCTGCGGCCCGATTCTCGAAAAAGAATCTGGTTTGAAGTGCGGGACGGACTTCACGCTCGGCTACTCGCCCGAGCGCATCAACCCCGGCGACAAGAAGCACACGATCGATAAAATCATTAAAGTCGTCGCGGGACAGGATGAGAAAACGACCGATATTCTCTGTGAACTCTACGGATCGGTGGTGACGGCGGGAATTCACCGCGCGCCGTCGATTAAAGTCGCCGAGATGGCCAAGGCGATCGAGAACGCGCAGCGGGATCTGAACATCGCGTACGTGAACGAAATCGCGATGCTCTGCACCAAGATCGGCATCCCGACAAAAGCGGTTCTGGAAGCCGCAGGCACCAAGTGGAACTTCCTCAAGTTCCAGCCCGGCCTCGTCGGCGGGCACTGCATCGGCGTCGATCCGTACTACCTCGTCGAGAAGGCGAAGCAACTTGGTATGCAGACGCATGTGATCAACGCCGGCCGTGCGATCAACGACGGTATGAGTGGATTCGTGGTGACCGAGGTTGCGAAACATCTACCGACAGACGGTCGTGTTCTCGTCCTCGGCCTGACCTTCAAGGAGAACATCCCCGACACACGCAACAGCAAAGCCGGCGACGTCGTCCGGGCTTTCGTGAAGCTCGGATATCAAACCGACGTCCACGATCCGTTCTTAAAACCGGAGGACATCACGAAACTGAAGATGACGCCGGGCTCACTCACGGATGGACCCTATGACGCTGTCGTCTTCCTGGTACCGCATCGGGAATATCTGGAGGCGGGAACGGAGGAGATACTCAAAGCAACCAAGACAGAAGGAGTGATTTTTGATTTGAAGTCGCTCTTGGATGGCAAGGCAGTGCAGGCGGCGGGAAGAAAATATTTGGCTTTGTAGAGAGGTCTTGACCGCAATCTCACGGAAGAGTAGACTAGTCTAGTAGACCAGTCTGTTCCCCTCTCCCCTATGACCACTGTCGGTTCTTACGAGGCCAAGACGCATCTGCCCGCGCTGCTCGAGCGCGTGGAGAAAGGCGAGCGTTTCATTATCACCAGGCGCGGCAAGCCCATTGCAACGTTACAACAGCATGTAGAGGGGCAGTCTTTCAATATTCAGGAAACATTCCGGAAAATGAATGAGTTGCAAAAAGGCAATCGATTGCGGAGGAAAAAGGGGCAAACATTGAGGGAGCTGGCTCACGAAGGTCACCGTTATTGACTCCATGGAAATACGAAGACGTACAACGTCGGCGTTCGTCATGGACAGCTCAGTCACAATATCGTGGCTGTTTGAGGACGAACATCATCCATACGCGATGGACGTCTGGAAGGCATTGAACCGTGCGACTGCGGTGGTGCCGATGCTCTGGCATATCGAAACAGCGAATACGATACTCGTGGCAGAGCGCAGGAAACGCACAACGAAGACCAAGACTGCGGAAATCCTGAAATTACTGGGGGATGTCCCCATCGTCGTCGACGAACACACTCGTTCCCATGTGTTTGATGACATGTACTCGCTGGCCAGAACATACGATCTTTCTCTCTACGATGCCACATACCTAGAACTTGCTCTGCGACGCGATTTGCCGATCGCAACGCTGGATGAAAAACTCAAGAATGCCGCGAAGAAAGCGGGAGTGGCGATCTACAGGCCCTGATGTGCTTTTGACGAGAGCAGCGTTCTTAGCGCCTCCGCCACCGCGTCGACGCTCGTCCCCCGTACGCATCGCCGCTGCTCCTCCGTCGCCACTCTCGGCGAAAGCGTCACGTGCATCCATGGTTCACAGCCATCCAGAGGCGGAACGTGAATGACTCGCTCCCCTGTCGGAGGAATCTGCTCGCGCGGATCGGACCCACCGATCAGGACGACAATCGGCGCGCCCACGGCGTAGGCGACGTACATCGGGCCGGTATCGACCGCGACGAATGCTGCGGTGTGCGTGCAGAGAGCGCCCAGCTGCCCGAGCGTGAGCGTCGACGCGTCGAGAATCTTCTTCGGATGATGCGAGAGCCGCTGAATTTCGTACACACGTGTCTGATCGAGCGTGGAGAGGATTACGGAAACGCCATGCCGATCGATGACGAGATCGGCCAGGGCAGCGAACTTCTCCGCCGGCCATTCTTTAACCGCATTGCCCGCTGTCACGGAGAAACAGACGAAAGAATTGTCCGTTAGCCTGTGCTCCTCCATCCATCGTTTCATCATAGCTTGATCATCCGCAGACGGGAAGAAATCCAATTGATAATGAATGACCGGCACTCCCAATGGTTTCAGGAGGGAGAGGTAATGATCGAAAGTACTCGTCCCAATGC
>CAYGNM010000043.1:2423-7259 GCA_964351275.1 uncultured Candidatus Peribacteria bacterium
TCCCAATGCGGTATTCGACGTTCACGGTATTGAAGATTCGCGCCCACCGGATAATATGCCCGTGTCGGTGCGAGAACGTATTGATGCGGTCCTTCGCACTGATCAGCAGCCCAAGCATTGAGAAGAACGCGCCGGGTAGGCAGTTGATGACGGCGTCGTACCGCTCGCGACGGAGTGTCCGGACCATCTCGCTCCGCGTCCCGCCGATGATCACGCGATCAATGAAAGGATTATTCTTCACGACGACCGCGGACTGCTGGCGGCAGAGCAGGTGGATCTGTCGGTCGGGATGCGCGGTCTTGATTGCCCGGAACATCGGCGTGGTACAGACCATATCGCCGAGCTTCGCCCACTGGATGATGAGAATCTTCTTCTGCGGTGACCGTCTACGAAAAGCCGCCTGCAGCAAGAGGAACGGGGAGCAGAGCGCCGCCAGGAGTAACCAGAAGACTGTATTCATGCTGATTGAAAAGAATGTAAGAGTTGCATGGCTTCATTGCGCTTTTCCCAAGGAACGAAAAGATGGTCATGATAGAACGCTGAGACGGGATTCACAGAAATTCCATGCTTCGCCAGTTTGTCCGTAATGGCTGCAAGAAATCCCACGGCACTCAGATCCGAATGAACCATTAAGGTGATCATCGCCCACCGGGGTTGATCTGATTCTCTCGCGGTTTCTTCTCGTACAATCGCCGTGATTCCTTCTGTTTCTTTGAAAAACATGATTGCTTCTTTTTGTATGTCATAGTCGAATTTCTGATCGGTAAGGAAGATGAAAGCACCATCCCGCATCTTGGGATTCATGCTTTTCAGCAACTTTATGAGATTATTCTCTCCAGGCATAATTGCAGACTACTGGGAATAATTCGTTGAAGAAATAAGTTTTGTCGTCGATCCGAGATCAGGTTTGACTGGGACGAGAACCAGTTCGGCACCGATCTCACGGAGAACTGGTGCTTCGATGCAATCTTTCCCATACGTTTCGGCATTCACATGAACATCGGGGCGGATCTTTTGGAGCCACGGACGTGGATCGTCGTCATCGAAGATGAAGACGGCATCGGCATGATGCGCTACTCGACAGGCACGGACGTTCTGCGAATCGATCGGACGATCCGGCCCTTTGTAGCGTTTCACCGACGCATCGCTGTTCACACCAACAATCAACAGATCCCCACGAAGTCGCGCCTGCGTGAGGAGGAAGAGATGACCAGGATGGAGCAGATCGAACGTACCGTTGGTCGTCACTATCTTCCTTCCCGCTTCCCGCGCACGCTCAGTACACAGAACGACATCCTGCAGCGTAAGAACCTCCTGATCTCCGTGGATGAGACGCCGCGCAAACTCGCCGACATCGCGTACAGAATCATCTGCAACAATGTTGCACGGGTATTGCCCTGTGTCGATTCGTGCTGAACGGCAGCCGACATTCATTCCAAACTGCACATCGGTATCCCGGTTGCCGATCATCGCGCCGTTCTCCGGCTGCAAGTCAGTGAATCTGGCCCGCAGTCGGTCCCACATCCCAATCGCTGGCTTGCGACACCCGCATTTCTTCTCCGGATGATGCGGACAGTACTCGTCCCCATCAAAAATGATGCCCTGCGCAGCGAAGACGGCAAAACACTGCCGCTGTGACTCGAGAAACTGCTCTTCTGTGTAGCGCCCCCAGCCAATTCCTCCTTGGTTGCTGATGATGTATAACCGGTAACCGTTCTCCTGTAGAAGACGGAGTCCCTCGACGACGCCGGGGAGAATATCTGCAGCCGTGATCGTCATCAGTGGCTGCCCGGGATCACCAATGATCGTCCCGTCGCGGTCCAGCATAATGAATTTCGTTGCGGTCTTCATAAAACGCGGATTAATTCCTCCTGTGTCAGCGTCGCTGTCCCCTGTTTTGTGACGACCACGCTTGCGGCATGATTACTCACGTCCGCCGCGTCCTCCATTACTGCACCGGATGCGAGACAGAGCGCGACTGTCGCGGCAACAGTATCGCCCGCGCCGGAGACATCGATGACGCCGCTCGCGAGCGCCGGGAATGCGTGAGTCTTGCCCTTCGTAGGAACAAGGAGCATGCCCTCGCCGCCGAGCGTACAGATGACATTTGCCGAGAGCTTGCGTGCGATCTTTGCTCCGATGACCGACGCTGTGCCACGACCACCAAGAATCTGTGCCTCCTGACGGTTGGGCGTGATCACAGTGACGCCCTTTGCCGCAGCCAGATACTCAGAACCTGTCGGCTTGGGATCCAGAATGACCGGAACGCGCGCTGCGCGGGCAGCGGCGATGCAGATGCGCAGGAACGCTGGCCGGAAGACGCCTTTTGCGTAATCGGAGAGGAGCAGAACGTCGTGCTTCTTCAATTCCCGCTGCAGGAGAGTAGTGATCTTCTTCTCCAGAGCAGGAGTAAGCGCGTGCGTGTCTTCATAATCGATCCGAACCAGCTGATGCTCATCTGCCGCAACGATCCGCTGCTTCTCCGTGGTCGCACGGCTCTTATCTGCGATCAGAAAGGACTTCACACCGTGCTTCTTCAGGAGCGTCTCAAGTGTCTTCCCGGCAGCATCCTCTCCGCGCACGCTGACGAGCGTCACCGCTCCGCCGAGCCCTGCAACGTTGGCTGCGGCATTCGCAGCTCCTCCCGGCACATGACGCTTTCCGCGGAACCGTGCGACGGGAATCGGTGCCTCGGGCGAGATGCGTGTGACATCACCACTGATGTACGTATCGAGCATGACGTCACCAAGCACCAGGACTTTTGCCTTCGCAAAGTTCTTGATGATCGCGCGTTGCCGCTCGAAGCGCTCGCCCTCGATGTGCCCGGAAAATTCTTTCCGGTAGCTGTCGTCTTCCTGATGATTGGTGGAGAACTCCATGATCTCGCTGTCCTCGAGTCCAGAGAAGCGGTGATACGTGCCCGAAGGAATATGCACAAAATCGCCCGGCAAGAGCGTGAACACATCATCGCCGATCTCCATCTTTACCAAACCAGAGAGGAGGTAGAACACTTCGTCTTTCTTCTCGTGCTTGTGCAGGCTGCAACGGCGGTTCTTCTGCAGAATCAACTTCTTCCCACAGTATTCTTTATTCACAATCCATTGCTCCTCGCCCCACTCCTTCTTCTCCCGATGAACGGTCTTGGCTTGATGAAACCGCTTCTGCGAGCCGAAATGGACGTAGGAGGGGGGCATCGGCTCTATCATACACCAACGCACCATTCATCGGATGCTCTCCCTGATCAGAACCGCCCCCACCGGCATCGCCCTTGCGAGCGTCCTACCAATCACCGTCTCCAATTCTTTGGGCGCAATCCCCGTCCCCGGACGCTTGATCGCGATCATGTCTTTTGTGATCGTCTCCCCTACTTTCCCATCACGCGTCAGGACGAGACTACGGCGAGCGACATCACGTGTATTGAGTTCGCACGGCTGACACTTCTTCTCCCCTGTCCCGAGTGCTTCTTGGACAATTGTAGACTGCTTCAGCGCTGCCGGATCCTTGATGATCCGGATCATCTCCTTCAGTTCATCCGGCTCCAGTGACGCCGCATGATCGGGACCGGTCATGGTGCGATCGAGTGTGAAGTGCTTCTCGATGATCTCGGCACCCAAAACTGCGGCCGTGACGGCCACATCAATTCCCAGCGTGTGATCGGAGTAGCCGACAGGCACGGTAAATTCGCTGCGGAGCGTCTCCATGACGCGCAGGTTGATCTGATCCACCGGCGCGGGGTAGGCGCTCACGCAGTGGAGGAGGGCGTAGGGCGTTCCCGCGTCCGCAAAGATCGCCACCGCATCGCGCACCTCCTCCAGCGTCGACATGCCCGTCGAAAGGATCATATAGACCCCGAGTGCGGCGACTTTGCGGAGGAACGGCAGGTTGGTGATCTCGCCAGAGCCGATCTTCATCGCCTTCACGCCGAGACTTGCGAGAAATTCCGCCGACCCGGCATCGAAGGGCGTGGTGAGGAAATCCATCCCCTTCTGCTCCGCATGGGATTTGAGCGAACGGAAGACATCGTGCGGAAGGAGGAGACTCCGCAGCATCTCCTTCTGGTTCGACTCACCGCTGCGTTTCTGATAGTCCGCGAGCGGCGTCTGGTCGGACACGATCTCGTCTAAATCGAAAAGCTGAAACTTCACAGCGTCAGAACCGGCCTCGGCGGCCTTGTCCACGAGTTGCCGCGCCAGAGCAGGGTCGCCGTTGTGGTTCGGTCCCGCCTCGGCGATGACGTACGCGCGGCCAGAGGGGAGGAGGAACGGAGTCTTCACAGAGCCAAAAGAATACCACCCGGCCGGGCGGAGTGTAAGATGGTGACATGAAGCCGCGCCTGATCCCCCGCCTCGATATCAAAGGACCAAATGTGGTGAAAGGCATCCACATGGAGGGGCTGCGCGTCGTCGGATCGCCACAGGAACTCGCCAGGAAATATTACAAGCAGGGCGCGGACGAACTGATCGCGATGGATATCGTCGCGAGTCTCTACGGACGCAGCCCGGATTTCGATCTGATGCGGTCGATTGCAAACGAACTCTTCATTCCGCTCACGATGGGCGGCGGCATCCAGTCGCTCCACGATATCAACAACTTCCTCCGCGCCGGCGCCGACAAAGTCGCCATCAACACGTTTGCGACGCGCCGGCCCGCGCTCCTTGCAGAGGCTGTGCATCAGTTCGGATCGCAGTGCATCGTGCTCTCCGTGGAAGCAAAGAGGACATCTCCTAGTAAGTGGGAGGCCTATGTTGATGGAGGACGAGAGCATTCCGGAAAGGATGCAATTGAGTGGATCAAGCAGGCACTCGACCTGGGCGTCGGCGAGATTCTGCTCTCCTC
>CAYGNM010000043.1:7269-8058 GCA_964351275.1 uncultured Candidatus Peribacteria bacterium
GACTTCGACGGCACCAAGAAAGGATTTGACCGAGAACTGCTGAATGCAGTGACGGCATTCTGTCCGGTTCCCGTCGTCATCCACGGTGGCGCGAAGGACGCTCAATCACTGACAGAAGCGATTGCAGATGGGAAAGCCGACGCCGTCTGCATGGCATCGATCCTGCATTATGACGAATGGACGATTAAAAATTTGAAGAAAGAATTAGCGACGAGTGACATTCCTGTCCGACTATCCCCCATCAACCAATGAAGAAAATCGTCATTGTCGATTACGGCGTCGGTAACATTCACAGCGCGATGAAGGGCCTGAGGCGCTTCACGGACGATGTCGTGCTCAGTGAGGATCCTGCAGAGATTTGTGCTGCATCAGCACTCGTGCTGCCCGGACAGGGCGCATTCAAGACCGGCATGGACGGTCTGCGCGTACGCGGACTTCTGGATCTGGTGCGCGACGCAGGTGCGGCAGGGAAACCGATCCTGGGAATCTGCCTTGGCGCGCAGTTGCTGCTCGCGAAAGGTTTTGAATTTGGCGAGCATGAGGGGTTGGGACTCCTGCCGGGAAATGTCGTCCACTTCCCGCCGCTACAGGACGGCACGAAGATTCCGCATATGGGTTGGAGCGCAATCAATGAACCGTCACCCGGTACATGGAAAGGCACGGCGCTCGAGGGTCTGCGCAGCGGCGCGGAAATGTACTTCATCCATTCGTACATCCTCCAGCCGTCCGACCCTGCGCACGTACTCGCGACAACGGACTATGGCGGGCTCACGTTCCCCTCTGTGATCG
>CAYGNM010000044.1:0-8053 GCA_964351275.1 uncultured Candidatus Peribacteria bacterium
CGTCGTAACGTGACTCATGTGGAGGCTGCCGTGGCGTGCTGCGCGCATTGGGAGCACGCAGTCGAACATGTCGATGCCCTTCGAGATGGCAACTTTCATCTGCGAGATTCTGCCGACGCCCATCAGATACCGCGTTTTGTCATCCGGCAGCAGCGGACAGACGACGTCGAGCATCTCATACATCTCTTCCTCGGTTTCCCCAACGGCAAGGCCGCCGATTGCATAGCCGTCGAAGCCGATGTTCACCAGTTCCTGCGCGCATTTTTCGCGCAGGTCACGTTCCAGACCGCCCTGCACAATGCCGAACAACATCGGAAAAGATGCAAAAGAATCAAAGGAGTCAGAAGATTCAAGGGAGGAGCTCTTTTGACTCCTTTTTCTCGTTTGATTCCTTTGACTCTTTAGTTCCAGATGCCACTTCTTGCATTCCTCAGCCCATCGTAGCGTTCTTTCCACGGCAATCATCTGCTCCTGCCGTCCCGCTGTCGACGGCGGACAGTGATCGAAGCACATAATCATATCGGCCCCAAGCGCGTGCTGGATTCGCATCGATTCCTCGGGTCCCAAAAAGAGGGGATCGCCGTTCAAATGATTGCGGAAATGCACGCCGCTCTCCGTGATCTTGCTGATGCCTCTGAGCGAAAAGACCTGGAACCCTCCGGAGTCGGTCAGCATGGGTTTGTCCCATCCGATGAAATCATGAAGTCCACCGGCCTCTTGAACAACTGCCTCCCCCGGCTGGAGATGCAGATGGTACGTATTACAGAGAAGAACCTGCGCGCCGAGATCATGAAGATCCTGATGGCTGAGCCCCTTCATCGCACCATCAGTGGCGACGGGCATAAAGAACGGCGTCTCTATTCCGCCATGAGCCGTGACCAGACGTCCACGGCGGCCGATGTGTGACGACTGAACAAGCTCGAACACCTCCGCAGAATATCAGACGAATGGTCGCAGAATCGGCGAATCACGATGTTCACCGTAAGAAGCACATGGGCCGCATACCAGAGGAGTGCAGCGAGGAATGCGCCGATGACAAGATTTGCACCCGTTCCCCGTGATGCTCCCGAAAATCCGAGTCCCATGCCTCCACCGTGCTCGTCGCGCACCGTCGCGGTGAGGGAGTTTTCTCCGGTGTGGACATACGCACCCAGATTCACCACACGCCCGTCGGCATCGCAGAACGGTTCAATGTCTGTGCCCGCGCCATTCACCGTCACACTCTCCAAACAGTCATCGGGTTTAAAGCGGAAGAGCGCTTCACCCACCGCTGCCGGCATCACAAAGCGGATGGTCGTCTGCAGAGGTCGATCCTCTGCCTGCATACGCACAGGCAGGCTCTGAGTATGCTTCACCGGCTCGCCCGAGAGCGCGTACTGGACGGATGTCACACGTGGAACAAGGAGCGGTAACCCAAACAACAGCAGTGCGCATGCTGCGCCGAAGAGCGCCGTCCGGATTTCGAAGGCAAGAATGGGAGATCGTGTTGTCGCTTTTGCCGTCTGAGTCGGGAGCGACCAGCCGAGCAGCATCGGCATCGCGGCAAAGACTGCGAAATTCCTCAGATTGAGGATGATGGTCGGCAGAAGCTTTTCCTGACCCACCATGCCGAAGTAATGGTCCGGATAAATCCACTGCGTTCCCGCGGCCATGCCGATCCCGATGCCGCCAACGACGAGCGCGGCACCGATCCTCCGACCCTTTCCAAGCGTCTCCAGTGACCAGAACAGAAGCAGCGGCACCACCCACACGAAAAATTGAGGAGAGAGAACGGGACTGAGTCCGAGGAAACCGAGCAATAGAACAATCATGGCCGGTCCGTACTCCCGCTTCTCCGGACGCCGGAGCATCATCAACACAATCATCAAAAGCGTAAATCCAAGAATCAATCCCTTTGCGATCGTCGCGACTGCAGAGGGAATATCGGTATTGGTAATCGACATATGGTCAAAACCGGTCGTCGACATCTGTCCGGCGATATTCGCAAAGAGCATCGCCACACCGGACCACATACTTTCGATCAGGACTCCGCGCTCATGGTGATACTGCACAAAGTACAACACATTCTTCACCGTATACGGAATGCCCAAAGTCGCCCAGCACAGCACTCCCGCAAGAATTCCCGCGGCAAGTAAGCCGGTGACTGCACGCATCCGTTCCTGTTTCGGCGTGGAGACAATGAGCATCGGAATCGCGAGAATCGGGATAGCCTTCAAGCACGTGGCGAGTCCCAAAAAGCATCCCGCTGCAACGTGACGCTGAGCGCAATGCGCCCGCCAGCTAAGGAAGCACAGCAAAAAGAGGTAGATATCGAACCGCGCGTAGACGACGTCGTCTCCGAGGAGCCAGAACGACACCAGAATGGCCATCAGGAATTGCAGCGAACTCCGCAGCCCGCAGAACCAAGCCGTGTACAGAGCTGTCGCGCTGACGGCAGAGACCAGGACAATCAGCCAGGCAACCGCAAAATCTGTACCCAAAGAGTTGTGCGCGATCCACGAGAAGAACGACGTCGCCAGTGGCGGATACTCACTGGAAGCGCTCATCGTCTGTCCGTTCAGAAAACTTTGAACGTTTTTCGCAATACTCTCATAGACGTGAATATCTGCTGCTTCCCGAACGAGGGACACAGTCGATGCAGCGCTTGCCAGAAAGGCAATGAGAAGCAGCGCCTGGAGCAGATCCATGAGCAGCGTGGAGAGTGCAGCCGTCGGGCGGCGCAGAGGGAAACTACCGAAGAAGGAGAATGTTTGTGTGAAGAGCAATCTCCCTATTCTAGCTCAAAATACACAAAATCTCAATTCACAGATCTTCGAAGAAAGAAGGGGAACAACAAAAATGTCCGTCGATGAGTCCTATTATTCTACTACTCTACTATTCTATTACTCTATTTCCCGACCGGCTTCGACTTGCTGACGATGCGGTCGATCAACCCGTACGCGAGTGCTTCCTTGGCACTCAAGAATTTGTCGCGTTCGGTATCGAGTTTGACCTGTTCAACCTTTTTTCCCGTGTGCGTCGCGATCATCTCGTTGAGAAGATTCTTGGTATTGATGATGTGCTCCGCGTGGATCGCAATATCCGTTGCCTGACCCTCGGTGCCGCCGAGCGGCTGGTGAATCATGATCTCGCTGTGCGGTAGCGCAAAGCGCTTGCCCTTCGCTCCGCCCATGAGAATGATGGCACCGCCCGAGGCCGCCATACCGAGACAGACGGTCGAAATATCGGGCTGCACGTACTGCATGGTGTCGTACATTGCGAGGGTCGAGGTCACCTGACCCCCCGGGGAATTCACGTAGAGGAGGATGTCCTTCTTCTGATCTTCCTTTTCTAGGAATAGGAGCTGCGCAATCACCGTGTTCGCAACGTCATCATTGATCTGCGTGCCCAGGAAAACGATGCGTTCCTCCAGCAGGCGCGAGTAGATGTCGTACACGCGTTCACCGAACTGCGTCTTCTCGATCACCGTCGGAACGATGAAGTTCGAAATGGGAGCACCGTTGCTGATCTGCTTGGCGACGGACTGGATCAAAGGGTGCATAGTAGGGATGAGAATAGTAGAGTAATAGAATAGTAGGGATCTCTATTCATGAATATTCTAGCGTTTTTCCAGCATTTTCGGTAGTCATGGACACTTTACATCTCACTCAACGGCTTGATGAATTCATCGCGACGTCCTCCTGTCCGTTGATCGTTCTTCTCGGACCGACGGCAAGCGGAAAAACGGCATTGTCGATCCAACTTGCACACGAACTGAAGAATGTGGAGATCATCAACGCCGATTCCCGGCACCTCTACCAATATCTGAATATCGGCACGGCCAAGATTATGCCGGTGGAGATGCAGAGTATTCCGCATCATCTTCTGGACGTTCTGGATCCGAAGCAGGAAGCAACCGCAGCGTGGTACAAGAAGCAAGCGGGGAGAGTCATCGGCGAAATTCACTCCAGGAAAAACATTCCCATCCTCGTCGGCGGATCCATGCTCTACATCAGTGCGGTGATTGATGACCTGGCGTTCCCCGTCGATCCACAAGAACGACAGACTCTGCAGCAGCGCAAAAACCTCGCACCCCGAGATGATCTTTTCATTATAGGCATTGAACGTCCGAGAAAGGAACTGATGCAGCGTATCAATGCACGGACGCATGAACTCTTTGCACGGGGCTGGGTGGAAGAAGTGCGAGCCCTCCTCAAAAGAGGATATGCCTCGGGTGATCCCGCGATGAAGAGTCATGGATATCGCGAGATCATTCGCTATCTTCAGACCGGAGTGCCATCACTCGAAAAGCTGGAAGAAGTCATTTCCTCAAAAACCCGACACTATGCCAAGCGACAGATGACTTGGTGGAAGAATGATTCGCGGATTACCTGGATTACTCCCGACTGATCATTACATCAAAGACCCCGCGAAGAACGCTGTGGAGAGGGCAACTTTAAAGTAGATGGCCATCACTATCAGCGAAAAGAGGATGCCGACGCGGAGTCGGCGCAGGATGACCACGATTGGGAGCAGGACGGACTCGGTGCGATACATGCTCAGGACGCCGCCGACGATATGCGGCATCACCCAGTAGATTAAGCAGAACGCATACAGGATCCACTCGACGCGTGTCAGAACCTTCCGCTTGATCCAGACGAGCAGTGTCGCGAGCAGCATCACCACGAGCACAAAGAGCGACTGTGCATATTCTGCTTCGCTAAAGCCAAAACGATGCTCAATCACTGCCGGACGTATCCGGTCCCACAGATGAAAGAGTGGGTTATTCCATCCGTGCCCGTATTCCGCCTGATTTAAGAAGAACGCATCCCACCGACCTGTCTGGTATAGCTGCACAGCCAGAACGGAGACAAACCCCGCTACGACCACGCCCGCGACGCAGTACGCGGCTGAGGTCCGAATTTTCAACCAACGAATCTTTCGGTGCGCGAGGAAGAACAGCGGAAACAGACCGGCAAAAAAGAGTCCGGTGGAGTACGAGATTGCTGCGAGGTACCCAAAGAGACCCGCATGCGCAGTCTTCCGATGTTCGATGAAATACACCGAGAGCAGCACGCCGGCGAGGAAGAGGGAAATCGGAAAGATATTCTGGTAATAGACACTGCCGGGGAAGACGGCGGCGAGCAACAGCGCGAGGAAATTGCGGAACTTGTCTCCTTCGGGAAACAGTAAATTCCACAGCACCAGCAGGATCACGAAGAAGCACGTATTGGAGACCAGAACGCCGGCGGCTTCGGGGGAGAGTCCAAGACTCGAAAGAGCACGAATGGAGATCGAAAGGAGAGGAAACCATGCCGCGTTGCCATTGCAGTGCTGCAGGACTCCGTCGACCTCCTCGCAGTTGCCGATTTTGTAGCCGTAGTCAGCAATCGAAAGGTAGAGACCGGAATCCCAGTGCGAATATTCCGCTGCGTGCCAGAACGGTTTCCCGGCGATGGTCGCTGCCATGAAGAGGAAGATCGCCGCGAAGAGAAATGCGGACGTGGGTGCAAGAAGAGAGTGCCGGAGTCGGAAGGTTGAATGCATTGTGTGTTGTGTGTATTTTGATCGCCATCAGGCGAGATAGCTCCTCGGCACGAGTGCACGAATTTCGGGGTGTTTCTGGACGATTTTTTGCGAAAGCTCAGCTTCCTGTTCGTGTGCTGTATCAATGAATCCCATCCGGTCATTGAGAAGTTCATGAGGCAGTTCTTGACGTGAAACAGACATATGTTTGTGGGAAAGAAATTCAGAATTTAAGAACATCGCCATGTTTCTCTTCCAGCCGGCTTTTCATGTCCCAGAAGTGCTCGATCATCGTTTGGAGCTGCGGAGAAGCGTTCGGAGTTGTAGTACTGCGAAAGTACCATTCGATGCGCCGGAGTTCGTCGGCAATGTTCATGAGTGACAGATCGATGGCGTCCTTGGATTCCTGGGAAAGCTCTCCGTAGACTTTCTGGTTCAGGAGAGACGACGGAACGCCCGCATCGATCTCCTTACGGTCGAGCATCGCGATCAGATCGGCGAGGAAATTCTTGTGCTTCGACGCCATGTCCGAGCCTGTCGCCTGGCCGGCCTTTTTCTGTGCCTCTTCGGTAATATCCGTGTGGATAGCGATGGCTTTTTGGAAATCCGGCATATCCTGTATTCTATCACATTTTCGAGGCGAGTTCTATACTTTCCCCGATGGATCTCTCCACCCCACTTTCGGCCGTCCTGCGCACGACGAAAGACTTCATCGAGGCTCTGGAGCTCATGAACATCCGCACCGTGGAGGACCTTCTCCTGTACCTTCCGCGTGCGCACGAAGATTTGAGCCAGATGCAGACGATCGCGAGTGCGGCGATCGGAGAGAAAGTGACTATTCGCGGCACCGTTGACCAGACCAGACTCGTCCGCATCCGCGGCGGAAAACAGATCGTCACCGCGCAGTTCACGGACTCCGACAGCTCGACCGCCGAAGCTGTCTGGTTCAATCAGCCGCACATCAAACGCATGATCACCGACGGCGATGAAGTCGTCCTGACGGGGAAGCTGGTACTGAGCGGTCGGAAGATTCAGTTCCAGAGTCCGGTCTTCGAGAAGCAGACGGGGAAACCGCTCGTCCACTCCGGCCGCCTGGTCCCCATCTATCCGCAGCACGATCGGATCAATACACGGTGGCTGCGTGAGAAGATGGCGCTCCTGAAACCGGCTATTGATCTTCTTCCGGAGACGTTGCCTTCCGATGCTGTCACAGAAGAAAAACTTCTGAGCCGCTGTGAGACGATTCGCGCTCTGCACTTTCCGGATGAACCTGCGCAAGTTGAACGCGCGATGGAACGGCTGGCGTTTGAGAAAATGTATGAGCTGCAGAAATCGGCACTTGAGCGCAAACGTGAATGGCAGGGGACCACGCAATCGCGGCTTCGGACTCCGATGGATGTGGAGCTGATCCGCTCACTTTTCAAATCTCTGAAGTTCACACCGACTGCCAGCCAGAAGATTGCCATCTACGAAATCCTTCGCGATATGGAAAAAGATGTGCCGATGTCACGGCTGCTGGAAGGCGATGTCGGTTCCGGCAAGACCCTCGTCGCGGTCGCGGTGATGGCGAACGTCCTGCGGCACCATGGACAATCTGCGCTCATGGTCCCGACCGAGGTACTGGCGCGACAACATGCGGCGGGGATATCGCGGTTGCTTCTGAACCTGCATAGTTTTCTGTTGGCCGGAACGACGATGGAGCCTGCCCCGAGCCGAGTCGAGGGGGGATCGTCGTTTCAGATGCCCCGCCTTGCCCTCCTCACCGGTTCCACCCCCGCATCCGAGGCCAACGCCATCCGCATGGGCCTCGCCTCCGGAACGGTGGATATCGTCATCGGGACGCACGCGCTGATCGAGGAGAAGGTCACCTTCCGCGATCTGCGTCTGGTGATCGTCGACGAACAGCACCGCTTCGGTGTCATGCAGCGGCAGAGACTCCGCGAGAAGGGGAGTCCGCACTTCCTCTCCATGACCGCAACGCCGATCCCGCGCACGCTCGCGCTCACGGCGTACGGCGACCACGATCTCTCTGTTCTTTTGGAGAAGCCCGGCCGCCGCCAGCCGATCCATACGAAGGTCGTCGCTCCCGGTGACCGCAGCACCGTCGAGCGCTTCATCGATCATGAAATCGACGCCGGACGGCAAGTCTTCGTCATCTGTCCGTTGATCCAAGAGAGCACGGAACTCGCGGAGGTGAAGAGCGTCACGACGGAAATGAAGCGTCTGCAAAAAGAATTCCCGCGCAGAAACATCTCGATGCTCCACGGAAAACTCAGCTCCGAAGACAAGCAACGCATCATGCAGGATTTCCGCGACAAGAAAAGCAATATTCTCGTCTCGACCTCGGTCATCGAAGTCGGCATCGATATCCCCAATGCGACCATTATCTGCATCGAAGGTGCCGAGCGCTTCGGGCTCGCGCAACTTCATCAGTTCCGTGGCCGAGTTGGCCGCGGCGATCACAAGAGCCACTGCTTCCTCTTCACCACCTCACAGGAACAGGCGCACTCGCAGCGACTCAAAGCGATGGAGAAGCACGACTCGGGGT
>CAYGNM010000045.1:0-8039 GCA_964351275.1 uncultured Candidatus Peribacteria bacterium
GTCTAATATGCCGCGAAAGGAAGGTAATCTGACTTCAATCGTATGTCCAATATGATGGGAAGGTTGCCATTGCTCTTGGAGACGTATTTCTCTTTTTCATCATCTTCATCATCAAAAAATGACTCGAAGTGCGCCCGCGCCAGCGTAATAAGTTCGGGAGATGTGCTCCAGACGACCACTGTGCGTTGTCCATCCTCACGCAGATCATATGGTTTTTTTTGACCATCTAGCTTGCATTTTTCCACAAGTTTTCTCACTAGCGCTTCTGCGACACGAATGCCTGCCGTTGTGTCATCATGGTTCTGAATGTCGATCAGGAACAATCGGACATCGGGGCTATTGGAGAGTTCCAGCAGGTCATCGGACGGTGTTTCAAAAATATTTTTACCGTCATTAGGGAGAGAATACGACGAGTGATTTTGAATAAGAGTCTTCCAGTTCGACATTTGATGCGGGTCATCTTCAAGAATGGCGGCAATGGAACCATCCTTCGTTCTCTTTCGCTGCGAAAAGCTGTCAGGACGAAGTGCTTCGTAGCAAAACCGCAGGAAATGAGTTCGAAATCCATGACCAATATCTGTCTGTTGTAAAGGATAGCAGCCATGCTCTTTATGAATGACTTCGATGCGTTTGAAAAGATTTTCTGCGTACTCAAGGAATGTTTGCAATACACGCGCGTGATTGGGATCATTTTGGGCAAGATCCATCACCTGCTTCTGAGTCTGCCTGAAAAGTATCTGTACTTCGGCCAGCTCCGCATTCATGGTTTCCGATGAGCCTTCGTAATTGGACAGGCGCTGCCAGTGGCTGTTGCTGAATATTCCGCTTTTGAGAAATTGGACCAGCATGTCATGCATATCCGTTGATTCTGTTTTCTCCTGCGCTGCAGCACGTTGCTGCTGAACAAAGTCTATGTAGGAATGATGTACCAGCAACTCCTGCACGGGATGCCGGATACTTGAAGGAAGGTACGTGAGAATATAGAGAAGCTCAGCTTCATTGTGGGGAATTGCATATTTCATATCACCTGCAAGCGGTTTGATCACGTTGTATGCGTTTTGCGCACCGTTCTCTGTCAGATGCCAACCGTCTTTATCGAAGGCGCTTAGTTCCTGCAAAAGTGGCAGAATGGTGTTTTGGATCACAGGATGCTTGTGGGCGTTTTCCAGCCAATCCAGTGTCTTCCTCTCTCTATTCATTGCTGAACTAAAAGATTTAGGAAAGTCATCGTCAATCGAGAGTTCAGTAACTTCAGGTTGGACGTCAGCTCCCATTGTTTTTTCTAGATGGCGAAGCAGCGGATCTTCGGCCTCTCCATACTTTTTACCTTTGTAGTAAGCACGGCTCCCTTTTTCATTACGAATAACATCTTGAAATGCGGCCTCCATTTCTTCACGCACCGTGGAGATAATTTCAGCAAGAACTGTGTCAGTGTTGAATTCCTTTTGAAGCAAAAGCAAACTAATTTTTCGTGCTATTCTTTTGATACAGGAATCCGTTATTAATTCTTCAGGAGTTTTACCAAGAAATTGCCTTTCTATCCTCTGTAGTTTTGGATTGAGCTTCAAAACCGGTGGTACTTCAGACATAGTGGTGGAATATACAGCAAATTTTTGATGCATTCCAAGGTGTATTTCGGCGAATCAGCCATGCTACGATCCCCCCATGTTCCCCGTCCGCACCCCAAAGTCCAAAGAGCCGATAATTCATACAATAAAGTCCTCCCTCATTTTCGATAACGAGTATGCCAAACTCAATCCTCAGCAGAAGAAGGCCGTCGATACGATCGAAGGCCCTGTGATGGTGGTGGCGGGGCCGGGAACGGGCAAGACGCAGGTTCTCTCGATGCGTGTCGCAAATATCCTGAAAAGGACGCAGATGCGGCCGGGGAACATCCTCTGTCTGACCTTTTCGGTGAGCGGGGCGACGGCGATGCGGGAGAGATTGCGGCTGTTGATCGGTGCCGATGCCTATGGTGTGAAAGTCTCGACCATTCACGCATTTGCGCAGTCGATTATCGAAGAGAATGCCATTGTTTTCGATGAGTGGTCGGCGCGGGAGCAGATTTCGGACCTTGAGAAGATCCGAGAGATGAATACAATAATTGATCGGTCTTCGTCGCAGATGAAACTCGTTAATAAAAAGGATCCGTATGGAAGAACACCGGATATTCTGAGCAGAATCAGTCAGGTGAAGCGCGAAGGGAAGTCACTTGTCGATCTGGAGCGCACTGCTGACGAGTACGACAAGGTGATGGCAACAAAGAGCAAGCCGGGGACCAAAGTGCACGAGAAAAACCTCCTCGCAGCGCTCAAATTCCGCGACTTCATCACGCTCTTTACCGAGTACGGCAAGATGATGGAGAAGACGGGTCGTTACGACTACGAAGACATGATCCTCCATGTGATCCGGGCGCTCGAAGAGGAAGACTGGCTACTCAGTACGCTCCAGGAACGCTTCCAGTATGTGCTCGTCGATGAGTTTCAGGACACGAACGGTTCGCAGTACCGCCTGATCGAACTGCTGACGACGTACAAAGATCTCCCGAACGAGCCGAATATTTTCGTGGTCGGCGATGATGATCAGGCGATCTACCGGTTTCAGGGTGCGAATCTGCAGAACATGCTCTCGTTCCATCAGCGCTTCCCGATAGCTCCGGTTATCGCGCTGACGATCAGTTACCGGTCGACGCAGGCGATCCTCGATGCCGCTCGGTCGCTGATCGAGAAGAATGACGAGCGGCTGGTGGGGAAAATTCCGGGATTGCAGAAACTCCTCACCTCGGCATCGGAGAAGGAAGGAATGTCTCCCCGGCTCCTGCGTGCTCCCAGCAACGTCGCCGAACCGTGGCTGATTGCCGATCTTGCAGAGGAACGAATAGGGAAAGGGACTCCAGCTGAGGAGATTGCCGTCCTGACGCAGAAGAATGACGAGTTGTTCGAGCTCTACGAAGTTCTACGAGCCCGGAAGATTCCGGTTCTGATGCGCGGGAAAGACGATCTGCTCTCTCATCCACTGGTCCTGCAGGCCATCACTATCCTGCGCGGCATCGATCATCCTAAGACTGACGCTCTCTTCTCCGGAGCGATCGCGTGTGCGTGTTTCAAAGTTCATCCCGCGGATCTTGGACGCCTGCATGCGCGGACTCGTGAGGAGGAGAAGCGCTTGATCGATGTTCTCGTCGAAATGCCGGAGGACTTTCCGTTAGAGGATCGCGACGGTCTCCTCAAAGCACGAAATACACTCCTCGATTTGAGCCAGAAAATTCCGTCCCGTACCGTTCTTGAGACCGTCGAGCATGTCCTGCGGGATTGTGGCCTGATCCCGCTCGTGGAGGAGGGTGCTGATTCTGCAGTCGATCCGCGGGATGCCGCGGCACTCGAAGCGTTCTTCGGATATGTTCGTGGTCGCTCGCTGGAGCGGCGGTCCTGGTCGTTACACGATCTGCTGGCCGATATCGGTATCTACGGCAATCCTGACTACGCGCAGGTCCGCCTTACCTATGAATTGCCACACCTCTCCACATCCGGCGTCCGACTGATGACCGCGCACCAAAGCAAGGGGCTCGAGTTCCAGACAGTCATCCTCAGCAACTTCCGCGACCGCCACTGGGACAAGCGCCGCAGGCCCTCGGGCGTAGCCATTCCCGAAGATTTGCTCTTTGGGTGGGAGAAGGACCAGAAGTCTTTTGAGCAGAACCAGGATGAGCGCCGGATCGCCTTCGTCGCGATGACACGCGCCAAGAAGGAACTCTTGATGGTCTGCCCGCGCGAGCACACGGTGGGCGAGAAATCGAAGACAATCGCACCGTCGGGATTCTTTGCGGAGATGGGGGTACTTCCGGAAGACGATGCGGCACTCAAAGATCCGGAAGGCGCATCACTCCTGCTCCGTCCCAAGCCGACGCTGATTGACGGGGCGCTGCGCGGCTATCTGGAGGAACGGTTGAAGACTTTTGCACTGTCGCCTACGGCACTGAATCGTTTTCTGCGTGATCCCAAGGAATTCCTGCTCGTCGATCTGCTCCAGCAACCGGAGCATTTCGACGAAGGCTCTGTTCGGAGTCTCGGCTATGGGAGTGCTGTCCACTGGGCGCTCAAGTCGTGGGCGGTCGCGCGGAAGGAGCAGAAGGATTTTGCGGAGCCGCAGCTGCTGGAAGCTTTCAGCTGGTATCTTCGAGAAAAGACGATCCTCACCGAACACCAGCAGCGCGATCTTCTCTCCATGGGCGAGGAAGCTTTGCCGCAGTATTACGCGCAGATGCTCAAGGAGACCTCACCGATTCTGCACGCGATTGAGCGCGAATACCGGTCGCATCTCAAAGAAGTGCCTATCAAAGGGAAAATCGATCGCATTGATCTCGCGTCGCCGTCATCGGCGAAGGCGATGGTCATCGATTACAAGACGGGGAGAGCCAAGACAGACTTGGAGATTCGCGGAGGCTTGGAAGAGGGGAGTGTCTCACGAGTGGAAGACGGTGCCAACTTCCGGCAGCTCGCGTTCTATGCAGTGCTCCTCGACCATGCCGATCCGCTCCTGAAGCCAGAGACCTTCATGCTTGCCTTCATCGGCGAGAGAGGGGAGCACCCGGTTCTGCGGAATTTCGTCATCTCTGACGCCGAGAAGTCTGATGTCACGACGCTGATTGGTGACGTTTGGACGAAGATTACTAATCTTGATTTTTCGCCATTGTAAGAGAAAAAAGTTGAACAAAAAATGTGATACTTGATCGTGCGTAAATCAAAACAGTTGGTGAGAGCACGAAGTCCATTAGAATGCCGCACTATGTCAGATAACGCGGAATCCGTTGCCGACGTGAACAGCGAAGAGCTGTACCCGTCCATTGAGTTGAAGCTCTCTCAGCTTCGCGAGTTGGTGCTGTTCTTTCAGTACAATCTTTCCAATCTTTTACTGATGTCTGGAGGGACCAGTCTGCTTGCAGAACATGCTCGATCAATGAGTACAGCAACGTCTCCCGATTTCAGTCATGCTGTTGTCTTAGCTGGAATGGGAACGATATCGTTCTTCATTGCACGAGCATGTGAACGCAAGGCTTGAATAGATCTTTTTACTTTCTGCAAATTTCTGCACTCTATGCCTTCCTCACAAAATTCCAATGCCCCTAAAAAGGATTTTTATCTTCCCGTCGAGGAAATGTACGAGAATGTTGGTGCAGAGATCACTCTCAGCGAGGCCATTCGGAATTATCGAGCCTCGATTATCACTGCGATAGTCGTGTTGCTCGCGGTCATGGGTTCAGATATCCATGCGATGACGGAAGACATCTGGGCGAATGCGGATGTATCTTTGACGATGGGGATTATGATTGGTGCCCCTGCTTCCTGCATCCGTCTCCTGTTGTATAAAATACAATCGGGAAATGCGCATTTTGCAAAGAGATACGGTCATTGGTTTGAGACGGTCTTGAAGAATTCCGATCGCGAAGACATGACCCAAACGGAAAAGGATGTCTTACAGAGTATGCGGGCGAAATACATTCCTTTACCTCAAACCGGAAAACCGGATCAGTCGAGAGAAGGGAAGTGACGTTACTTCTTTGCGGCAGCCTTCATCTCCCCCCAGGGGCTCAATTCCCGCACGTACCCGATCGCCCGCACAATGACGTCCTCCTGATCCGCGCCTTCGTTTGCGAAGAGGCGGAGGTCCGGCGTGACGAAGAAGACCGGGTCCTTGATGGGCCTGTACTCGTCCATGCGCGCATGCTGCTTGTATTTTTTCTTGAGGGCACTGCGGTCCTCCGCGAACTCGAGGATCCCGGCACCGCGGAGCTTCTGGAGCACGTAGACGGCAATGTCCGCTTCGTTGCCCGTGCCGCTGTCGCGCAGAATGACGACGGGGGTGCTCTTCTTGATCACCGGCTTTTGTGTGGTGAAGTCGATGCGGCGATACCCGGCCGTCATATGCCGCATGTACGGCGTGCCCTTGGGGAGGAGCGCCTCCAGCAACGCATGGACGGCATTGCTGTCACCGCCCTGGTTGTTGCGAAGATCCAGGATGATGCCGCGCGGCTTAAGAGCGTTCGCCTGCTGAATCGTCGGGCGGATCCTATCGATCATCTCCGGTCCGAATTTTTCCAATCGGATATACGCAACATTGCTCTCAAGCTTCATCACCGGCAGCGGTTCCGCCGTCGGCAAACGATCCGCCGCATGGGCGGTCGTGACAAGCGTCATTAACAGAGCGGCAGTGAGTGTAAGGCGGCGCATGCGTGGTCCGTATTCTGCGTCATGCCGCGCGTCTTGTCTGCAAGAATTCGCGGAATTTTTGCAGCGCTCGTCCGCGGTGACTCGTACTATTTTTTTGTTCAAGTGAAAGCGCAGAGAATACAGACTTTTCTCCAACTGGGCGAAAGCATGCAGAGATCGGGAGACCCGGCAGATAGTCCGCTTCCAGTGAGTCCGTGATGACGCCGTTACACGTTCCTTCAAAAAAGTGAAGCCGACCTTCGGCGTCGACGTGCGCCAGTGTGCAGACGAACTGTGCGCGCTTGTTCTTCTCCTTCTTCATCCGGTTCAGGAAGTGCACTATCCATTCTTCATCCGTCGCGCGTGGACCAGCGCCCCATCGCCGCGTATGGATTCCCAGTTCTCCCTCCAGCGCTTCGATGTGAATGCCTGAATCATCGGCGACGGTTGGGAGTCCTGTCTCCGCGAAGTAGTGATGCGCTTTCTGTGCAGCGTTCTCGGCAAAGGTCTTCCCTGTTTCCTCAGGTACCCCGATCGTCTTCACCTCATCGACGCTCAGTAATTCCAGCCCGAGTCCATCGAGTGCTTCGCGCATTTCGGTAATCTTTCCGGGGTTGGAGGTGGCGAGGAGGAGGCGCATTGTTTCAATCGGCGAGAATGCCATCCTTGCCATTGTGAATACTCACTACATGCGGAGTATCGAGGTTGAACTTAATTCTGACTCGCTGACCTTCGCGAACCTCAATGACCCCGTGCCTTTCACTAATCCTATAGCGGATACCGTCATCGTCGATAATGAATCTCTCCGATTTTTTACTTTGAAGATTTAAGATTATTTCCAATTTTTTGATGCGAATGATTTTGATTGCCGTCTCTGTATTGCGAGCATCAAGTATGCCATTATTGTCCGGAACGATGTTTTCCCTTCCTTTGTTCTGTTCAATAGGAAGAAGAATGTCCTTCAGTTTTTCCTTATCCGTTTTGTTAGCGGCGAACGGATTCGGCGGTGGATCGATTTTCGGTTTCGCAGGCGGTACTTCATGCTGCATGATCTGGCGTATCGTTACCCCGGCGCCGACAGTCAAAAGCAATGTCGCGAGAGTCATTGCGGTTATTGCTCCTTTTGGACCTTCAAACCATTCTCCCCAAGTTTCTGGCGGGTTTTTGCCGAGCTGGTTGTTCCTTGGCATAGAAAAGCACATTAATGATTTTTAGGTCTTTTGGCAATTACGCCGCAATCCTCTCCGTATTCACTTTTCTCGCCTTCGCACCGTCGACCGGTCCGATCAGGCCTTTCTCTTCCATGATGTCGAGGAGGCGTGCGGCACGGGCGTAGCCGACTTTCAAGTGTCTCTGGAGGAGTGACGCGGAGGCTTTGCCGGTTTCCTGGACGACGCGCACGGCCTCGAAGAAGAGATCGTCACCGCCGTTGTCGTCGGCGTCGAGGTTGATGTGCCGGATCGCCGCCGTTGCGCTGTTGTCTTCTTCATCAGTATTTTCATCGCCGTCTTCACTGAGGCCGATCTGTTCTGTGAGCTTGCCGCCGCCGGCGATCTTGACCGCGTTGATCACGCGGCCGACCTCCTGCGTGGAGGTGAAGATGCCCTGGATACGCAGCGGCTTCGGCGTCGACGCGTTCATGTAGAGCATGTCGCCCATGCCGAGCAGGTCCTCGGCACCGATGCCATCGATGATGGTGCGCGAGTCGACCGCGGAGACCACACGGAAGGCGATCCGTGTGGGGATGTTCGCTTTGATGAGACCGGTGATCACATCCACGGACGGACGCTGCGTCGCAATAATTAAATGCATGCCGACCGCGCGGGCCATCTG
>CAYGNM010000046.1:0-7917 GCA_964351275.1 uncultured Candidatus Peribacteria bacterium
GCTCACAAGAACATGATTATAGATTCTATGAACGAAGTCCTCTTCGCACCCGATCCATCCGTTGCTAGGAATACCTTTGGAGGCAGAATTCTTCTAGGAATTGCTACATTTATAAATAGCTTGGCTGCACTTCAATCTCCGCGTTCAAGCGCAGTTGGAGATGTCATGCAAGAAACACGGAACCAGTTTAATGTGTGAGCTTCTTTTCTCACCCCGCCTTCTTTATCTTCTTTTCCTCCGGCCGCACCAGCGGAATCGTGGCAGGATCGATGATGCCGTTTCTGAGCATCGGGCCCATTGGGCGCTTGAGCGGGAGATTTCTGCTCTTGCGATATTTTTCACTACCGCGTTTGTATGGTTCGAGCATCTGCTCAATTTTTGGCATTGTGCGGAGCTTTATACGCTCATCGAAGCTCTCGAGGAGCCATTTTCCCTTATCGCCTCTTGAGTTCTGGAGATTCCACTGGTCGAATTCTTTTCTCGCTTTAGCGTTCCAGAGCTCCTCGTAGCCGTGGTGGTCACGAAGTTCCTCAGCAAGGATCTGCAGCGCTGCCCCGTGTTGTTTCCAGTGTGGATTTCCGGTCCCTGTAAAGCCGCGCTGCGACGCTTTTCCCAAGTAAAGTTCAGTTATCTGATGATGTTTCAGGAATTCTGCGCCTTCCCACATCGGCGGAAGACGGACGTGGCAACCATCAGAATCGTAATTCGTTCCGTCGATCCAGTCATCACTGTACTCATTCATCGGATATCCCTCCAGAGTTTTGATGATCTGGAGTTTTTCAAATTCCTGTATACGTTTGGTCATCTCCAGATCGTGACGATCCTTTTCGGGTGCCATCCACACCATCATCCGGTGGCCGACGTCCGGATTGCCGAACAGGTCCTTCATGTGCATCCTCGTCTCTTCCCGTGTGTGGTACCTACTGCTCCCAAGTTTGTGCGTAAGTTTCACGGCTTCATCGTAAGTCGGCGGCAGGATTTTTTCTTTCCCCTCCGTTTTCTTGACCAGTTCAGGTGCAGCGGGAACAGTCTCCTGCGCGGACGCTCCGTCGCCTCCCAACAGAAATCCCGCGGCCACCGTGACGCCCGTCCCGATATTCCGCATTCCTCTGCCGACCCGTCCGAGCACGCTGCTGCTCCGTTGCGCTTCGGGTGTGTCCAACATTGCTTCGGCGGGAGCCTTGCGCATGTTGCGGCGAATCCTACGACGATCTGTCGTCTGCGAAAGTATTTCGACAGGCGAAGTGCATCAATGCTCAGCGTGAAGCGCCGAAATCACCTCCGTTACGTCACTGCGAAACCCCTTCGACTCCGCTCAGGGCAGGCTCGCCCCTCTCAGCTCTTCGGCAATCGTTCCCCAGGCGAGCGACCAGGCGAAAAGGAACTGGGAGGAGTCGTCGGTGGAGAATTTTGCGAGAGGTGTTTCGTGGATCTCCTGCTTCCCGTCCACAAGCTTGATGATGCGCAGCGATTCGGGCTCCTGATCGCGGTTGGCATCCACCATGACGATCGTCAGATCCGTCTGCTGTCCCTGAATGGTCAGTTCGACAGGGCCGATGGCCGGGACATTCGCCGTGATATCGAACGGCACGCCGGTTTCCTGCATGGACGTCGTGAACACCTGCTTCTTATCGTTTGCGATGTACCCGAGGAGGGCTTCCCACACGGCAGGCTTCAGACGCAATTGGTCTGCGAGCGCACTGCGGCCTTCTGGCGTCTGCGAAAGCTGCTCCATGTCGGCATCGGTGAGCGGAGCACGGTGCAATATTCCTTCCACAGCGCGATACAGGCCGTACGGCGGCAGGACGAGCGCGATCACCCCGTCTTTTTTCCCGTGCATCCGGAATGCGTGCACGGTACCGCCGATGTCTGCGAGCGCGATCAGGACGATCACGACGAGGACGTAGGGCCGATGGCGAAGGAAGATGGCAAGATTCATATCATCTCGGGTGCCTCACGCCGGAATTGCGGGAAAATTCCTTTCACCGGCGCAAAGAGAGTGCTGGTGGTGCCGGTCATCTCGGCGATCGTCCAGAAGAAGATGATCACGGCAATGATGATGATGACGTTGTAAACACCACCCACCTTCCGCATCCAATTGGCTTCGCCAATCATATCGCCGGCCGGCTCCCGGTATTTGATCAGGAAGAACGGTCCGATTAGGCCGATGGCATACAGGATGAAGTAGCCCATAGATCAGGCGATGGCGGCATCAATCAGCTGTGCCATATCCTCCTTCGACTTTGATCCTACCGTCACCTTCACTGGCTTGCCGTCTTTGAAGATGATGAAGGTGGGGATACTCATCACGCCGAACTGCTGCGGGATTTCGTTGTTGTCGTCGACGTTCATCTTCACGAAGGTCACTTTCCCCGCGTAGTCCTTCTCGAGCGCATCAAAGACCGGCAGCATCGCCTTGCACGGACCGCACCACGGAGCCCAGAAATCGACAACGACCGGCGTGGAGGAGGCGAGGACTTCCTGAGTGAAGTCGGCGTCCATGATGGCTTTGGGCATAGGAGAAGTGAGGAGGACAGCAGTGTAGCTGATCGAAGAAAGAGAGGAAATAAATGAAAGAGAAGAAATAGACGATCCTTTCTTTCCTCTATTTCATGTATTTCTTCTTTTTCCTCTTTTTCCTTATTCCATCCTCCCGCGACTGAGAATCTGTTTGGTGATTTGCTTCCCCACTTCCACGGCCGGCTGCCCATACGCATCAATGCGGTAGAGCTTGCCGAGCAGCACTACTTCGGTGAGTAGTAGGAAGAAGAGCTGCCCCAGATGGCCGGCGTCCAGCCGCGAGAGCGTGATGGTGGCGTGGGGGCGCTTAGCGCTGGTGAGCGCGCGGCTGGTGCCTTCGTAACAGGCGTCGAGCAACTGCCCGAAGGTCTTGCCGGCAATGTGCTTCCAGTCATCTTCCACCTCTTCTGGCACCTGCACGCGCGGCTTCTCCAATTCGCGGATAAAGAGGTGCCAGGATTTACGCGGCCCCGCCATCCACTGTTGCAGCAACGAGTGCTGGTCCTGTGTGCCGATGGCGGCAGAGGGGATTGGGTTCTGTGTTTCCGTCTTGCCGAGGCTTTCGGCGATCAACTGCTGGTTCCACCGTGCAAGTGACTGGAGCCGGACGCCGTACGGCATGATCACGCGGATGGGGTAGCCGCGATGCGTATCGAGCAGATATTGCGTGGCCGCGAGGAGCGCCGCGGGATTCTCCTGGAGCGACGTCGACTGGCAGAGCGTGTCCATCTCCTTGGCACCGCGAGCGAAGGCGTTCAGATCCGCTCCGAGGAGAGCGATCGGCAGGAGTCCGATGGGCGTGAAGATCGAGTACCGTCCGCCGACCGCGGGTGGCAGAGGCAGCATGGGAATATCTTCGCGAATGCAGAGGTCGCGGAGCGTACCTTTCTCCGGATCGGTGATGGCGAGCACATGCTCCTGCGGAATAAGTTTCTTCTGTCCGCGCAGATGTTCCCAGAGCAGAAAGAAGACACTCATCGGTTCCAGCGTGTCACCGGACTTGCTCGCGATCACCAGCAGCGTGGTCTTCCACTCGATCATTCCCAGAATCTGTTCCAGTGCCGCGGGATCGATGGTATCAATCACCAAGAATTCCACCGTCTCCGGTCCTTCAAAGACTTCCTGAATCACCTTCGGTCCGAGTCCCGATCCGCCGATGCCGACCCAGAGGACGGTCCGGATGCCGCGGGATTTAATTGTCATCGCCGCTTCCTTTACGCGTTGCAGAGCTTTCTTATCGTATGGGTCCATCGACCAGGCATGTTTGCCCTGGCTCCGTTCCTTCAGCCAGTCTTCCACATGCTTCTTCATCGACGTCCGGAGTCCCGAGAGTTCCGCATCGGGAATGCCCATCGAGGGGGTGATGGCCTTTGCCAGGGTGGAGGATATATCGAGAGTTAACATCAGATTGGATGGGGGAGGGGCGATCCACCGGATCGCCCATACAAATCAAAGAGAACGTAACGCAGCAGCAACGCGCTCCTCCGTCGTCTTCACAGTTGGCGGGAGATCCTTCAGTGCATGGATGGCGGTGGCGGAGTCGTAGCCGAGAGCGGTCAGCGCCGCGATGGCGTCTTGGTCGAATTCGCCGCGCGCGCTGGTCACACCTTTTACCATGAAGATCTGCGGTTTGCGTTCAGCGAGTGACCGAAGTTCCAGCAGGAGCTTCTCTGCCGTTTTCTTTCCGACTCCTTTAATGGACGTGAGGAGGCTCACATTCTGTTCCTCCATTGCCTGCTTCAGCATGATGCGGGGTACGGCGCAGAGCTCAAGACCCAACTTCGGTCCGACACCTGAGCATTTGATCAGTTCTTCAAAGAGGATCTTTCCGTCGCGGTCGGCAAACCCAAACAGATCGAAGCGATCCTCGCGGACATACGTGGAGACCCACAACATCCGTGGCTCGGCTTCGCTCAATTCGTCCCAGACATCGAGAGGAACATTCACCTTGTACCCCACGCCTCCCACGTCCACCGTCACCTCTCCGGGATCCATCTTGTGCACCGATCCTCGGAGGTGAGCGAGCATGCGAAAAGTGTAGCAGCGGAAATTTTTTTCTGCTAGAATAGTGAGAAATGCATCTCACACACATCAACCGTCTCCTCATCGTCTTTTCGATCCTCACGGCCATGTTGCCGATCGTCGCCGTGTCGCTTCTTGTTCATGGAGCACACGTGCTCGCGGGGGCGGTGATTTGGTGGGCGTTCTAATGAACGGCGGTGATTGTATTGTTCCGATCCCGTTCCCATTGCGCGGGATTATTCCGAATGTACGCACGAATAGATTCCAACGCCTCATCGTCGCGAATAATCCGTTCGTAATAATTTCGTTGCCACGCGAAATGAGGAAATCCGGATGTGCGGATGCGTTTGGTGGTGATGGACTTGAATTGACTCATGATCGATCCCAACGAATTGCTTCTTAATCGGAATTTGTTGGGGCGATCCGGTGGATCGCCCGCATCCGTCCCTCGAATCGTGATGATTCCATGAAAATGATTCGGCATGATCACCCATTCGTCTAAATCGACGTTCGTTCGGATCCGCTGTGTTTCTTGCCATTCATGGGCGACGATCAAACCGATGGATGATAAACGTGTCTCATTATTCTTGATACTTCCTAAAATACATTGTCGATCTTGTACGACCGCGGTGATGAAATACGTCGTGGTTGATGTGTAATAGAAATGATCCAAACGAATGGATTGGCGGTCGGGCCATTGGTGGATGATATCGGGCATGCGATCATCGTCCGCGGACGATTTTCGTTTGTGAATGGGGTGATGAATGGAAAAATGGGCGATCCACCGGATCGCCCCTACCACATGCGGAAAACGACGTTCCATGGGTGCGTGGAACAACGGGGGTGATTTGGCTATTGCACGTCGTGGATATTGTTGTGTCAATCGGTGGATGTCGGCATCACGGGCGTTACGGGCGATTCCAAACATATAACGGGCGATCCACCGGATCGCCCCTACATCGGCCCGACCATGATCACGAATTCCCCCTTCTTCACGATGCCCGATGCGACCGCGGGTAATTTGCCGACGGTCGTCCGCACGAATTCCTCGTGCATCTTCGTTAATTCGCGGGCGATCACAACCGGTCGGGTCGGCTGGTCCTTCAACGCGTTGGCTATTTCCGTCAACGTCCGTTCGATCCGATGCACGGACTCATACAAAACAATCGTTCGCTCTTCCTCCTTGAATGATTCGATCAACGTCTTGCGTCCTTTCTTCAAGGGCAGGAATCCCAAATATACGAATTGATTGATGGGCAGGCCCGAACCACTGAGTGCCGCGAGGAACGCAGCGGCACCCGGAATCACTTCGATCGGAATCCCTTCCGCGGACGCTCTACTCACGATCACAAATCCCGGATCGGAAATGCCCGGGGTTCCGGCGTCCGTCACGAGCGCGAGGTGCGCGCCGTCCTTCAATTTGCGGAAGATGAACTCGGTCTTGCCTGCATCGCTGTTGCCGTGGAAGCTGATCAATTCTTTCTTCTCGATTTCCAGCTGCTTCAGGAGGTTTCCGGTTACGCGCGTATCTTCACAAATGACTCCGTCGCATTTCTTCAGCGTTTCGATGGCACGAAGGGTGATGTCGCCTAAATTCCCGATAGGCGTCGAAATGATGGAAAGCATATTATGAAAAGGATACACTCCCGCTCCTCTATGCCTACCAATACGCCTCAGTCGGATTTCACACTGGATGATTTCAGAATAGAGCCTTCGGGCTTAGAGGTGAGTGCGGACGAAACGGTTGAAGTTGCTGAACTCGCTGAACCTGATGCAAGCGCAGCTCGCATTGGCACCGTGAAAGTTGGCAATGAAAGGGCCTTCTCGCGCTTCCTAAACAATGATCTGGAGCTGATGACCGCGTCCATCCGGATCGATCTTCAGAACCTGGAAAGGCAGATGGCGAAAGTCGTGGAAGAAAAGAAAAGACGGGAAGCAGAGGGAAACCCTTTCTCGGATTCCGAGCTGACGGTACTTGTCCAAGCAATTGATGGAATGCTTGCAGAATTGGGTCGCGTGAGTCTTCTTCAGCAGCGCACGACGAAAATGGTGCAGTCGCTGGTTCTTGGCGAATAGTCTCCATCGCATAATATTTCTCAGTGAGTTCCTGCCACGAAAGCGCATACCTAGTACAATCCGATTCTATGAAACAGGAATCTTCCACTGTTGGTCCGCAGTCGAGCATCGATCTTTCCCCTGCGACAGTGAACAATTCATGGGGAATCAATCTCGCTCATCCCGTGGAGAGTGATCGGGAGATAGACAAGGAAACGTCGGTTCGTGCAAGAATACCCGAAGATTTGCGGGAACTCATTCTCGATATGAATATGCAACCTGTCGTCAGACAGCTTTTTCAGGTGAATCTTGATCAGGTGAAAGCGATTCCGTCTCCACAGGTAGAAAAATCCGGAGAATCTGAACTGCCGAAACCGGATACAGTGAAGGAGCAGGAGGAAAAGAAGGAGTAGAAGGAAAAGCGCACCAGGACCCCTTCCATCCAGCGTCGTTTTCGCTATCATCCCTCCGTTCCTTAAGTCCGTTTTCCTATGTCTGCAAAGAAGCAAAATCCCGATCCGGAAGCCACTCCAGAGCCTCAAAAGGGCGGAGCGTCCGATTCTGCACTCAACACTGATGGAACGCTGACGACGCTCGGCAAGATTGTGGCGCGGCCGATCGTGGCCGAAATGGAGGAGAGTTACCTGAGCTACGCGATGAGTGTGATCGTTTCGCGCGCGTTGCCCGATGCCCGCGACGGTCTCAAACCGGTGCACCGCCGCATCCTCTATGCGATGCACGGGATGGGGCTCAGCTCCGGTGCCAAGTACCGCAAATCGGCGGCCGTAGTTGGAGACGTCATGGGAAAGTATCACCCCCACGGCGACTCGCCGATCTACGAGGCGATGGTCCGTATGGCGCAGGATTTCTCGCTTCGGTACGTCCTCGTCGATGGCCAGGGCAACTTCGGCTCGATCGATGGCGATGGTGCTGCGGCCATGCGCTACACCGAGGCCCGGATGGCCAAGCTGACCGGCGAAATTCTCGCGGATATTGAGAAGGACACGGTCGACTTCACGCCGAACTACGACGCATCGCGCAAAGAGCCGGCCGTCCTGCCCAGCAAAATCCCGAACCTGCTGCTCAACGGCACCGTCGGTATCGCGGTTGGTATGGCGACCAACATCCCGCCGCACAACTTCGGTGAGATCATCGATGCCACGCTCCATGTGATCGAGCATCCCGAGGCGTCGGTCGAAGATCTGCTGCAATTCGTGCAGGGCCCCGACTTTCCCACCGGCGGCATCATCTACGATAAGGAGGCGATCCGGCAGGCGTACCTCACCGGCCGCGGCTCCGTCGTCATTCGCGGCAAGGCGG
>CAYGNM010000047.1:0-1749 GCA_964351275.1 uncultured Candidatus Peribacteria bacterium
TGACGGGGCTCCGGAGCCTCTTGGAAGGAGGTATTGCCGGTGCGGTCCTCAGTGTCATTCTTTCCGTGATCGGCGCTTTCGCATTCCAGACTCCAGTCCTCTCGGTTTGGCTGTATCTCGCGATCATCGTGATGTTGATTGGTCTCGCATTCATCCAGCATGTGCGAAACTGGAACGATGCGCGCTTCCGCGTGACGACGGAGAGGATCCTCATTGCCAACCCTTTTACGTTCTTCCACGCGCCGCTGGTCACCGTTAAATGGCCGCAGTATCAGGAGAGCGAGGTCGGACACCGGCATGCGCTCGACGTCTTCTTCCTCGCCCGGCCGCTCAAGATCCGCTACGGCACGGCGGACGCTCGGTACGAGGCGAGCTTCCCATCGCTGCGATTCGCGGAGGACCTCAAGCATTTCCTCGATAAAGTCGACGCGGCAGTGCGGAGGAATGATGCCGCTTCCCTCAGGCCGTTTGTGGCGAAGCCGAGGGGGAAACGCGATCCTGAGAATGTTTAATGATAAATCTTTAATAAATTTCAAAGTTTGAAAGTTGATAATTTCAACTTTAATTAAAGATTAGACATTTGTCATTTGCCTGGTCAGAGCGCCATAGACCGCCAACGCCAACGCATCCGCCGCATCATCCGGCTTCGGAACGCTTGTCAGTTTCAGCATCCGCATGAGCATTTCCTGCACCTGCTGCTTATCCGCTTTGCCGTCTCCAGTGATTGCCGACTTGAGCTGCAGCGGCGTGGGTTCGATGGCCGGGACTCCATGCTCCGCGAGCGTGAGCAGGATCACGCCGCGCGCTTGGGCGACGTCCATTGCCGTCTTCACATTCGTCTCGAAGAAGAGGCGTTCGACGACGGCAAGGTCTGGGCGTTTCTCCTCCAGGAATGCAGCGAGGTCATCATGGATTTCCTTAAGACGATCGGGCGTCGGTACTCCTGGCTGCGTCTCGATGGTGAGCCATTCCTTGCATGCGATCTGATGCACGGACTGCGCGTCCACCAAGCCCAATCCGATTGTCGCCAGTCCAGGATCAATCCCGAGGATGCGCATAAAAGCAGTATAGAGATTTGGCTCCTCTCTCTCGAACTCTGCCCCTAGCCAAAAACCTACTTTTCTGCTATCCTATAAGGAAAAGTCCACTTTTCCAATGCCCCTCAAACACCGACATTTCCTCGGCATTCCGGTCTTCGTTCTCCTCCTCGGGGCGACGGTCTGGGGCGCGGGGAATGCGTTCCCGGCGGACGTCTCCTCTGGCGTTCCTGTGTCCGGCAACATCATCGCAGACGGTGGCGACAGAGAATTCTCGCTGCCCGGCGGCATCAGCGGTCTTCTGTGGGAAGATGGGATCCTCAGTGATGACGGCACGGACCTCTCTCTTCGTGATGGGACGGTCCTGGCGTCGTCCAATGGGATGATACGCATTCGCACCGGCAATCTGATTGTCTCGGGCTTCCATGGCGGATTTATCGCATCGACGAGCGGTGAAAATCTGTCCGTCGCCGCACTCACCACGCCCGTTCTCCTGCAGCATGATGCGTACCGCTTCGTCGTTCCCGTCGGCATGCTGGGGGAATGGGAGATGGATGCCATACCGTCTATCTCCGATCTTCAGATGATTGCGGGTATGCGTTCGGATCTGACGATGCTGGATCCCGACATTCTGCGTGATGAGCTGCAGGAACTCTCTGCTCTCGAATTGTCTCCGCTCCCGTCCGTTGATCAGGGAGTGCAGAGTCCGGAG
>CAYGNM010000047.1:1759-7874 GCA_964351275.1 uncultured Candidatus Peribacteria bacterium
TCAGCGTCTGCGTCACCTGCAGGAATTCCTGCAGTCCGGTGATGTCGGACAGGCGCGAACTCTGCTCCAGGATGACGCCCTCCGGCAGCTGCTCCATTCTGCCAACTTTCCTGCAGCCGTGCTTCCGACGCTTCTTGCAGATGCCATTGCTCTCCCGAGTCTTGTGCAAGATCTACTGACAGAGACGCAGGACAGCGATCTCTGGCTGCTTGCATCGTTCCATCCCGACTTCGCTTCCGCCGCGTGGGAAACGACCGGCCCGGAGGCTGCGTCGCGCGCAGTCCATCTGCTCCGCTGGCTCCAGCTGCCGTCGTCTGATGTGGGCACTGCGTATCCGGACCGGGTGGTGAACCGGTGGGCAGCCGACCTTCACCTTTTCCTGATTTCCGAGGATGCGGGTGCCCGCACAGCCTTCCTGCACGCGCTCCTCCTCACGATGCGCGACTACCGGACATTCGTGGAGACGAGTGAATTCCCGCAGCGTCAGCAGCGCTACGCGACGGCCCTGCAGCAGGTGGTCGGTCCCTTTGCTCTCCAACTCCCGAACGACGATCAAGAGCTCTACGCTCCGTGGAAGAATGTCGATGCCATTGTTCCCTATACCGAACCGATTCAAGCGATCGATTCGTCTCCCGTTGATCCGGAGGTGAGGCGGCAGTCCGAGCCCGGTCCCGAGCCCGTCCCCGAATCGTCTCCCGAACCCTTCGACGCTCCTGCAATCGAGGCGCACACCAAACAGCTGCTCCTCACCGCCGGCGCTCTCTTCACCACCCAGACGACCGTGCACGCCGAAAGTGGCCGTCGCGTGACCGTACAGAATCTCCTCTTCGCCTCGGCGACGGGCGAGAGTTCCTATGACTTCCTCTTCGATCCAGAGACGAGTCAGGTGCGGGATATTCATCGCGAAAAGGAGTCTCTGCCCTATGCGCTATCGCTGGAAGCGTTCGGGAAGTGGGCGAGGGGAGGGAAGTAAACAGGGGCCTTCGACTTCGCTGCGGCTCCACTCAGGGTCATTCGTCTCGGGCAACTGTCTATCAAGAATGGCCCGGTCCGTCGAGGCGGACGAGGACCATGAGCGAGGCCTTGCAGGGCCGAGTCGAATGGTGGGCGATGATGGATTTGAACCATCGACCTCGACATTATCAGTGTCGCGCTCTAACCCCTGAGCTAATCGCCCGATGAACAGATGATGTCCTGATGACCGAAAAAGAGTACGGACACCGACGAACGCGGTCAAGGAAGCGAAAGTGTCCAGAAACAGCGTTCTTCTCACGCCCTCTTCCACTTCGCGTCCACCGCCCAGCTTCCGCCACCAAAGGCCATCAGGACCATGCAGCCGACGAGGATCAGGAGAACGTAATCGATGCCCGATCCCTGCTGACCAGTGAACCAAGTCACATTGAGCATGAGCTTCAAAAAGAAGACCGCGCCGACCATGATGATCGCGAGTCCGGCAGCAGCCCAGCGGGTCAGGAAGCCTGCGATGAGCGCGACAGCGCCGATGGGTTCGACGATCGAAAGGAACTTCATGAGGAGGATCATGGCCGTCGGCATTCCTTCCGGCGGTGTGGACCAGATGAAGAGTTTTCCGTAGCCGCCGTACAGGAAGATCGCGGCGACAATCAGCCGGAGCGCGAGGAGTGACGCATCCTGGAATTTATTGGCATGTTTCATGGAAGAATGGGGAGGAATAGTCCGAAGTGTAGAGTGGATGAAGAGAAGCGTGAAGACCAAAAAAGCGGAGCGAGGGCGCTCCGCTTTTTGAAATCACGGAAAGATCAGTTCGAAGACGCGGACGAGGACGTTGTGGACGCTGCACTTCCTGCACTGCTGGACGTCGCAGAACTCGAGGAGGACGTCATTGCGGAAGAGGACATTGACGAGGAGGACTGTGCGGCAGCGGAACTGCTGCTCCTCACCTGACGCTGACGATCGCGTTCCATCTCTTTGATCTCACGTCTGGTGAGGATCTTGGTCGTCTTTCCCAGTCTCTTATCGAGCTGAACTTCGATCTTCTTTGCTTGCTTGGTGATCACAGCGCCGCGCATGCAGTTCTTCTTTGCACGGTCCGTGAGGCCGGCACATTGCTGACCGGGAGCGGTTATGGGCTTGGCGAATGAGGTAGAGGCCATCGTCAACGCAAGCGCTGAAGCGGCCAGAATTGTCGAAAATTTCTTCATACGAAAAAGGGGAACGGGAAGTAGAAAGACGGACAGAGACTACAAAGTACGCTTCCGAAGAGGAATTGCCAAGAGAGGGATTTAGCTTTCTAGTTTTTTAGCTGGTTAGCTTCAGCAATGAAGTTGCGAAAAAAGCTAAGAAGCTAAAAAGCTAACCAGCTAGGGGCAATCATTTCCCGTAGAGTTCACTGACGCTCCGTCCACTTTCAATGTGCCGTATGACGTCAGCGAGGAGTGGCGCGATTGGGAGCACGGTGAGTGAGGGGAATGCCTTGGCGTCCTGGGGCATGCTGTCGGTCACCACCACTTCGGCAAATCCGGCGTTCTTGAGCCGATCATTCGCGGGGCCCGAGAAAACGCCGTGGGTGGCTGCGGCGTAGATTTCGGTCCGGGCACCGCGCGCGAGCAGCGCCTCTTTCCCGGAGAGCAGTGTGCCTGCGGTATCGATGATGTCGTCATAGAGAATGCACGTTTTGCCCTCCACATCGCCGACGACCTCGAGAACCTCCGTCTTGTGATGATCGGGACGGCTTTTGTGGAGGATCGCGAGCGGGGCACCGAAGGTATCGGCAAACTTCTTGGCGCGCTTGGCACCGCCGACGTCGGGCGCGACTACCACCGGGTTCTTCAATTTCCGCTTTCGGAATTCCTCAGCAAAGATCAGCCGCGACGAGAGTGCGTCCGCCGGCACCGAGAAGAATCCCTGGATCTGGTCGCTGTGGAGTTCGAGCACGATCACGTGATCTGCCCCGGCTTCTTCTAATAAATTCGCGGTGAGCTTTGCCGAGATCGGTTCTCGGGGCTCCGAGACCCGGTCCTGCCGGGCGTAGGGCATGTGGGGGAGAAGGACGTGTACGGTCTTCGCAAAACTCAGCTTCGCCGCCTGACAGAGTAGGAAGAGTTCCATCAGATCCTCATTCGGATGCTTACCGGCAGTCTGGAGAATGTAGACGTCCTTGCCGCGGATGGATTCTCCAAAGCGGACGTAGCGCTCCCCGCACGAGAAACTCTTGGTGACGAGGGATCCGAGCGGCACGCCGAGTTCTTTGCTGAGAGAGGTGGCGAGAGCCGGGTGGGACGATCCTGCGAAGAGATGCATGTGTACGCTACTATTCTAGCAGATGCGCGCCCGATACACGAGATCACTGGGGCTCCCCGTCCTCGATGAGGAAACAGGCGACGTTCTCGGCGTCCTCAGCGGCATGGTCCTGCAACCCGATACCGGCGTCGTGGAAGGTTTCTTTGTGCGCATGCACGGCTGGTCCGCAAACGAACAATTTCTCATCGCTCACGACATCCTGCATTGGGGGACAAGGATCACCATCCGTCACCGGAACGTTCTCTCGTCGGTGGATGATCTGGTACGGGTGCAGACGCTCCTCACCGAAAACCGTCCGGTTCTCGGGCAGACGATCGTGACCGAGAACGGCCGCGCGCTCGGTCGCTGTGTGGACGTGCAATTCAGCACCGAATCATTCCGTCTGGAATGGCTCTTCCCCCGTCGATGGTTCCGCTGGGGTGTTGCCATCCCGGCGTCCCAGATTCTGGAGGTGAAGCCCGAGGCTATTGTCGTGAAAGATCTGGCGATTCCCGATGAACAGAAGGATGGGGGTGACGAGGTGGCGCTGATCCCGGAGGCGGCGTAAAAAGATCATCCTGAATCAGGAAACCATCCTTCCAGAATTCACTCCTTCTCCCACCGGAGTGGGAGAAGGTGGCCGTCTCGGGCGGCCGGATGAGGGCGGATGAGGGCATCGAAAAAGCCCCCGCTTCCGCGAGGGCTTTGAGATCCGGTGGGAAACTGTTCAGACCTGTTCCGCAACCACGCTGGTGAAGAAGCCGACGATCACGCGGGCGAACAGGATGATGAGAAGACCGATGATGACATAGAGAATGATCTTCTTTGCCTTGTCCTTCGCCTCGTCATTGCCGCCCGAGACGATCAGGCGGATGCCGGCGATGACCACGAAGACGACAGCAGCCAGGGCCATGAAGTCGAGGACCAGCATCAGGACGTTCACGATGACGCCACGGATACTGTCTTGATCAGCTGCTCCCGGCGTGCCGGGGATAGCGGGTATCGGACCACCGAAGGCGGCCAAGGCCGTGGAGAAGGGTGCGATCACACCCGTCAGCGCGAGCCATGTCCGAAAGGAAAGTTTCTGAAAAGTGGACATAAGAAGAAAGTGGGGAAATTACGACAATTTTTACTCTGCACTCTTGACTTGCGCAAGCGCGAATCCTCTTGACGAAAAAATTGTTGCAGATGCAATCGCATATTGTTTTTGTGTCAGTGGTTGCTCAAAATTCCCGCGGTGATCAGCACCGCTGCAGGCAGGGTGAACCACACATCAAGGTTGCTGATCATCAAACTCATCAACTGGCTTTGTTCCAGAATCGCCGCGAGCCCCGGCGTTGCCGTCACATGCATGTCGAGCAGCGGCGCGCCCGCGATGGAGGTGAGCAGCGTTGCGAGGAGCAATCGTGCAGTGGCGAAACCTGCCGCCGCCGTCATGGCCATGCTCACCCAGATGGTTCCGTCGTTGCCGTACTGGACGTGGAATCCCGCTTTGACCGCCAGGAACACGATGATCGTGATGAAGAGCGTCAGTTTGAGAATCGACGTCATGGTGGTATCGAGCGGAATGCCGACCACGCTGAGCATCGACTGCGTCTCGGCGAATCCAAAAAGCCTCTGCGTAAAATTCCCGATGCCCTGCACTGCAACGATTGCCACGTAACTACTGAGGATGATCTTCACCGCTTCCTTCTTCCCGATGATGAAGCTGTACGAGATGACGAGGGCGAAGAAGACGATGATGAAGAGGTCCCAACTGAGATTGAAGCTCATGGAGTAAGAGTGTAGCAGAAATGATGAATGATAAATCTTTAAGGAATGTGGAAAGATCGAATGATGGAATGCCGGAATTCCCTCATTTTGAACTTAAAGCCTTTTGAACTTCCTTAAAGATTTATCATTCATCATTAGCTCGAATAGTCCTACTACCCGTATCATCCTTTCCATGAGACACGGCTTCCTCTTCATCGACAAACCTCTCGACTTCACCTCTCACGACGCCGTCGCCGTTGCGCGAAGGACATTGCCCGAGCGGTCCATCGGTCATCTGGGAACACTCGATCCTGCGGCGACAGGCCTGCTTGTGCTCGCCGTGGGGAAGAAGGCGCTCAAGGTGGTTCAGCTCTTTATGGATCTGACGAAGGAGTACGAGGCGAGCGTGAAGTTCGGGCAGATCAGCACCACCTACGATCGCGAAGGTCATCTGCAGCAGTACGACATCGGTATGGGATGGTCACCGCCCGAGCAGGGGGAACTCCAGCGGATTATCCGCGAACGTTTCGTCGGGAAGATCTCCCAGGTCCCGCCGGCGTACTCGGCCATCAGCATCGGTGGCGAGCGTGCCTATCGGAAAGCGCGGCAGGGTCGGGCCGTCGATCTCCCAGCGCGCGAAGTGCACATCGAAAAGTGTGAGGTGCTCTCGTACGCGTATCCGGACCTCCGGCTCCGCGTGGAGTGTGGATCGGGAACCTACATCCGCTCTCTCGCGCATGATCTCGGTCAGGTGCTCCGCTGCGGTGCGTACCTCTCCGGCCTTCGCCGGACAAAAGTAGGGGAGTGGTCCGTCGCAGATGCGAAGGCTCCCGATGCGATCACCTGGACGGATGTGATTCCCCTTAAAGAGGTGCTGAAGAATTTCCCCCGGCGCGAGCTGACAGAGAGTGACATGGAGGAACTGCGCTTCGGGCGGAATATCGATGCAGAAGTGGAACCCGATACGATTGCCTGGTTCGACGAACTCCCCGTCGCGATCCTCGTTCCCGCGGCGGATGGGACAGCACATGCGAGGAAGGTGTTTTGATCAATGGTGGGTCGGGTGGGATTTGAACCCACGGCCAATTGCTTAAGAGGCAACTGC
>CAYGNM010000048.1:0-7857 GCA_964351275.1 uncultured Candidatus Peribacteria bacterium
TTGATGGACCGGGACAGCTGATGATTGAGAGAATCGACGGGGATTGGTCGGGGGTGGTGGGGTTGCCAGTGTTCTTGTTGGGGGAATTGCTGAAAAAATCCAATAGAACGTTCTGGAAATGACATGTATTATCACCCGCTATGGCCAAAGTTGATGTTCCTGAGTACTACGGGCATGCAGCAGATAATATTGATGCTGTCACCAAGCTCATACACGATGCGGCAGATGAGGGGGGGGCGACTTTCGCACGCATTGGGCAATTAATCTCTGTCTGAATACAGACGAGTTTCAGGGAACTCTGGAATATCTCGCAGCGGTTGCTGGTTTGCCAGAAGGAGATTCGTTCAATAATGTTGTCCAGCATCTGACCAGACGCCATCTGATTCGAAATCAAATGCAAGGCATCTGGTTTGCATTTTATAGACGACTTCCAGAGCAATCCGCATATCGTGAAAAAATGATCACTCTACTCAAAAAAGCCAAAGACGTATCGTATGCAGATTTATATGCTGCAGAGCGAGAAGGAAAATGTGGGGGTTCTGAGTAGTAGAAATTACTATCGTCGACACAGCCGAAAGTTCAGTAGTTCCCGCCTGGCTTCCCTCGCATTCGGGCACACACTTTCCACAAGGTTCCAGAACGCTCTCGAGTGATTCCTTACCAGTCGGTGTGCAAGCTCGTGGATGATGACGTATTCCAGTAGATGCCGTGGGAGTTGCAGCAGTGCGGTATTGAGTGTGATGTTGCCACGGTGGGAACAGCTGCCCCATTGAGAGGTCATCGCACGCAGGCGGATCTTCGTGATGGGGACGCGGAGCGTTTCAGCGTTGATCCGATGAACGAGTGCCGTGACTTCCTGCAGTTGGCCATCAAAGAGAGGGAAGTGGGGGTCGATCTTCACGCGGCCCCGTTCATTCTCGAGCATTTTGGCCATGCGACGGACGAGACTCTCAATGTGGCGCTGTTCATCGCGCTCGCTCAGACGACGCGCCAGGCGAATCACAATCGTGTCGTTCTGTAGAACTGCGCGGGAGTGACGGTTAGAGGTGCGTTCGATCCGCACGGACGGTGTCATACGTGGATTCTAACACCATGGCCTTTTCGCATCTGCATAAGACATTTGCTGACGATGATCATTTCGCGGCCCTGAATGGCTTTTCTTCGGAGATTCCCCCGTACGCTGCTCCTACTCTCCTTCGTCTCCTCTCCTGTATGAGTCCACTCCAAGTCCTGCTAAAAAAACGATTGAATCTCCGGCGACTTTCGGGCGCGCATTTTAATCCCGCGCGTTCTCTGTTGGTGCGGGATACGCTCCAGTTTGGCGAAGCGGTCCGGACAAAAACTGGAGCATTGGCGACGTGGGGGCCCGCTCATGCGACCGGCCGGATTCCGCTCGATACCTACACCGTCCAGCATGACGATGACGATTCCGTCGACTGGGCGCAGCCGAATAACCATCCAATTACTCCCGCAATGTTCGATGCGCTGTTTCAGGATGCACTGGAGATGCTCAAGGAGAAGGCCCGCCTCTACGTGACTGACCGTGTGGTGGGTGCCGAAGCACGATATGCACAGCCGGTGCGCACAATCACGGATTCAGCGCTCACGGCACTCTTCACCCACACGCTCTTCCGTCCCATCGCTGAGGATATGAACGAGAGTCTGCTCAATAACCGGGCATTCACGCTCCTCGTCCTGCCCCGTGACGTTCTGGACACCGAAAAGTACCGGAGGATTCTTCGCGAAGAGAACGGCCGCATCATTGATCATGCCATCCTCATGGATTTCGAGCGCAACATGGGCATCGTGATCGGCACCACGTACCTCGGCGCGGTGAAGAAGCTCCTCTTTACGCGGATGAACCATCTGCTCCCCGTGCATGGCGTCCTGCCGCTCCACTGTGCAGCCGTTGAGGACCACAGCGGTGACACCCATCTGTTCCTCGGTCTCTCCGGCACCGGCAAAACCACACTCTCCTCCGGCCCCGGCCTCACGATGATCGGGGACGACGAGCATCTGTGGTCCGATGCCGGCATCGCGAACATGGAATACGGATGCTATGCCAAGCTGTTTCGACTCTCGGAAGAGAAAGAGCCGGATATCTATCACGCGGTCTTCAATTCCAATGCGGGACCCCTTCCTATTATCGAGAATGCAATGGTGTTGCCTGATGGATGCGTTGATGTGAATGACGCGCGGCTGACCGAAAACTCCCGTGCGGCCTATCCGCTCTCCTCACTCCCTTCCGTGAAGCCAAATGCGAGAGGGGCTCATCCATCCACCATCATTTTCCTCACCGCCGATGCGCGTGGCGTCCTCCCGCCGATTGCCAAACTTCCTGTACAGCAGGCGATGCTCTGGTTCCTTCTCGGCTACACGAGCAAACTCGCCGGCACCGAAATGGGCGTCACCACACCGCAATCGACGTTCTCCCGCTTTTTCGGTGGAGCCTTCATGCCCAGGAAATCCGAGGATTATCTGACGCTCTTTCAACACTTCGTCTCCGAGCATCGTCCCGAAATCTATCTGGTAAATACCGGATGGACGGGAGGGGCGTACGGCATCGGGAAGAGGATGGACATCACCGTCACACGTCGCTTGGTCGATGCTGCACTGGCGGGGCAATTGAAAGAGGTTCCGTATCGCGAGGATGCGCTCTTCCATCTGCTTGTTCCGCGGGATTGTCCCGGTGTGGATCCGCGCGTGCTCGATCCGCGGACTACATGGTCTGATGCGCGAGAGTATGACGTTGTCGCAAAGGAACTGGCTGCAGAGTTTGGCAAGAAGTTCGACGGGCTGTGCCGGGGGGAGATGCTCGAGATATTGAGAGGGAAGTGTCCGGGGCAATAATGTCAGCGCTGGATCGCTGGTCGATCATCTTCAAAGACAGGGAGGACAATGCGATTCTCCGGATCTTTCAATCGAAGGTTCATATTCTCTCGTCTCAGTTTCTGGATAATGCCAATCAAATCATGCTTCTGGCCTCGGAGAATTTCATTTTGATCTTGCAGATTACGGACGATGAAATCATTTTTTCTATTACTTGCAGAGTTGAGTGCAAGGGTACCTGCAGTGATGCCGAGTAACAGAATTACCGCATTCTTCGTTCTCGCGATGAAAGGCGATTCATGTTTCCGAATGTCCAAGTCTTCTCCCCCATGATCTTCAACATTTTTTTCAGGTGCATCAGTTGGCAATGGTTCGCCACTTGAGGAATGTGGAGTCATTAGCCTCAAGGTACCTTGTGTGCTGAAGGCGTCAAATCGTATGAGCGTGATTTCTGTAAATTGGCTTACAGAAGAGGAGAGTTCACTGCTTTCTGCGCAGATCATGTAATTCTTTCTGGGGTTTTTGGGCACCGACATTCTGGAGCTGTTCGACCTTCTGCCGCTCGAGTTGGAGCTGGTCTACTAAGAATCTGTTATGGAGCAACAGTGCTTCTCTGTCTCGATTTGCCTGGTTCAATTCATGTTGCGTGTTGATCAGGGTGCTATCTCCTGTATGTCGTATGGATTCGATCAACATTCCTGCAGTGAGGACGAGAGGAAATTTCAGTTTCTCAAGAAACCACGTCGCATAGGTCCTGTTCTGGACGTCCCTGATCTTGGTGCCCAGATCGTTCTCCGGTGGTTTTGCAGCTGTCGGCTCCCCGGCGGTGGGAGAAGCTGGAGGGTCATCGGGCAATCCAGTGCGTATTTGGTCATTTTTCATATGGCCATTAGAGAGCTGTCGGAACATCTGGCAAACCCGGCACTTGCTTGCGCAAGGCCTCCACCACAGCATGCAGATCCTCATTCACCAGAATCTTATCGAACAGATCCGCCCGCTCGCGAAAGAATTCCAGATCCTTCGCGGCGTTCTTGAGGCGATCCTTGATATGTTCTTCGGCATCGCGGCCGCGGAGGCGCAGACGGTGGAGGAGAGCACTGAGCATTGCGCGCTTACTTTTCCCCGGCGGGAGCAGGCCGAAACTGAGGATCGAGCGGCGGCCGTAGTGCTCGGCGATGCCGCGCAGGAGGTGCATCTCGGTGATGATCACGGGCAGCTTCCCCTTCTTCCAGATCTTCTCGATATCGGCTTTGCGGTAGCCGTACCAGCGTTCTTCGGTCGATGACGGCAGATGGACGAAGGCGATCATGCCGCCGTTCTTCACTTCCTCGGAGAATTTCTCCTTGGTCACGTAGCGGTACTCGCCGTCATCGCCATCGCGACGCTCCCGTGTCGTCAGGATCGGTGCGCTTTCGACGTGCGTGCTGAACATGCTGATGAGCATGCGGCTCACGGTCGTTTTGCCGACGCCGGAGGGGCCGGTCAATGCCAAGAGGTAGCCCGGGAACACATTCTCGTGTTCTTTCGCTGCAGGAACGTGGACCAACGCTTCATACGCAATATCGTATCGGCGCAGACCTTCGTCATTCACCGATGAGAGGACCATGCGTGGCCGGACTCGCTGTCCGATTTGGGGTTCTGCGAGCAGTTGCCCGAGCGCGCGCGTGCCGTCCTCAAGCGCGATGAGGCCCACGGTCCGCGGTCGGGTGCCGAATCCTTCCAGAGGATGGGTCATTGTTGTCCACGAAAGGACGGTGCCGTCTTGCAGCTTGCGGCGGTTTTTCTTTTGGGAACGGTGGAGAACAGGAGGTGTAGTCATGAAATGGGGGCAAAGGGCGTCACCGTGTGACGCCCGTACAGAGCTATGAAGAAACGTTTTCTAAAATATGGATGCCACACGTTGCTGCCGCTCCGCCGAAGTTGTGCGCGAGGCCGTAGCGGGATTTTGTGGCCTGGAGATTCTTGGCAACGTCGATCATCTGCTTGATGCCAGTGGCGGCGACGGGGTGGCCGCAGCCTTTGAGGCCGCCGCTTCTGTTCACGCCGAGGCGCGCATCATGTCCCGCAAACAAATTTTTGTAGATTTGAATGCCCTGACCCGGATCACAGAAGCCAAGGTCTTCGAGGTTGATCACCGCGGCTATCGAGAAGCAGTCGTGTGTTTCGAGAACACTGATGTCACTCAGGCTGATTTCGGCTTCGGCCAGCGCCCGTTCCGCAGCATCCTTCGTCGCGGAGAAGGACGTCAGTGTCGGACGGCGGATGATGCTGAGGGAATCGCTGGCGATTTGGGAAGCGGCGAGGCGGATAGAAGAATTGTGATCGCTGGAGAGAATCACCGCAGCAGCTCCATCGGAAATTGGTGAGCAGTCGAGGAGACGCAAAGGATTACTGATCATCGCGCTCTTGGTCACGGTCTCGGGCGAAATCTCCTGCCGAAACTGCGCGAAGGGATTGCCGCAGGCATTGCGGTGATGGACGGCGCTCACCAAGCTCAAATCCTCTCGGGTTAGTCCGTACTCGTGCATATAGCGCTGCGCGATCAAACCGAAGATTCCCGGGAATGTGAGGCCCGCCGGGCGCTCTTCTTCGCTATCCGCTGCGCCCATCAGTGCAGAGGCGACGGCATCGATGGAGACGTCGGTCATCTTCTCGACGCCGATCACGAGGACGTTCTTCGCTCGTCCGCTCTCGAGCATCGCGCACGCGGTGTGCAGCGCAAATGCTCCGGATCCGCACGCCGATTCCACGCGGATCGCGGGAGGATGGTGGGGGAGCAGCGCCGACGCGATCGCACTCAGGTGCGCCTGACCGTTCGTCACCTCCGCAAGCATGTTGCTCACGATGATCAGGTCGATATCGAGCGCGGTGAGCGGCGATGAGGCGATGGCGGCGTCGGTCGCTTCCTCCATCAGGTCGCGGATGCTTTTATCCCACAGTTCGCCGAAGCGGGTTTGGCCGGTGCCGATGAGGTGGAGGTCGGTATTCATAGAGGTGAAGGGCGATCAGCCGGGGCGTCCGGATAATATTCCCCAAAGCCGGTTTGGCCGTGGTCGGTGATGTGAATGTCCATATTCATAGGGAACGGTAGGGACGCCCCGCCGGGGCGTCCGTACTTTCAGGAAGGGATAGCATGGGAATGTTCCAAATATTGATCATACGAAAGATATTCACATGATCGGCCATCGAGGGGTAATTCCACGCCATCGCGCAGCATCGTCATCAGGAAGGCGTCGGAGCCGGAGCCCGAGCCGTACGAGACGAGCAGGATGGTCTGGTTCTTCTTTGCGTGCTCGAGGACGTAGGTGAGACCGAGAGGGGAGCAGGCGGCGTACGTGTTGCCGATGGCTGGGACGATGAAGCCGAGGTCCATCTGTTCCGTGGTGAAGCCGAGTTTCTTTGCCGCGGTCTTGGGGAACTTTGCGTTTGGCATGTGGAAGATCACGTGATCGATCTCCGCGGGTTTCATTTTCCCGATCGCGAGGATGCCCTTGGTTACTTCCTGCACGTGCCGGAAGTACGCAGGTTCTCCGGTGAAGCGTCCGGCGTGGTGCGGGTACTTTTTGCCGTTGGGACGCCAAAAGTCCGGCGTGTCGGTGGTAAACGACAGTGTGTGCTCAATCCGGCAGAGCGCCTTCTTCTCTTTCTCCGATCCAATGATCACTGCCGCCGCGCCCGCTGCCGCCGTGTACTCGAGCGCGTCGCCCGGTTTGCCCTGCGCAGTATCGGTCCCGATCGCGAGGCCGAAGTTCACCTGCCCCGACCGCACCATTGAGTCGACGATCTGCATTCCCGCCGTCCCTGCTTTGCAGGCGAATTCCAGATCGGCGCAGTGACAGAACGGGTGGAGGTCGAGGGATTGCGCGAGCATCGAGCTCGTCGGCTTCACCGCGTATGGGTGACTCTCGCTCCCGACGAAGATCGCCGAAATTTCCGACGACTGAATCTCCGCAAACTCGATCGCCTGTCGCGCAGCTTCAAACGCCATGGTGTAGCTGTCTTCCTCCCGTCCGGGGACGGTCTTCTCGCTGATCCCGAGTCCCGCAACGATCCCTTTGGCATCCTGTCCATGATGCTCGGCGATCGCGGAGGTGGTCACGCGGAATTTTGGCAAGTACCTGCCAAAACCGATGATGGCGGAATGGGGCATCCGGGGAAGTTTAGCACAGGAAAACGAGGGTTTCCTTCACAAATGAGGCCTTTATTTCGCGATCGATCTTCCCAGTTTTCCGTGTGCCTTCGCCAACGTATGACTCGCTTGCGCCGCCAGCAGCGAAATCTCCCCTGCAAGAACCGCCGCGCCGATCGATTCGGCCAGTTGCGCCTTCGGGTGGAGAGAGGTTTTCGGATGGAGGAGCAACTGGAGGCATTGTGATTGTGCGGGGAGCGTGGTGCCGCCGCCGCGGAGGCCGACCAAAATGGCGGGGCATCTGACGTTTATCCTCAGATTCGTTGGTTCGTTTATTCGTTTATTCGACGTGCCTGGAAGAGGTTCCACTCGTGTATCCGTGAGTGAGCCTTCGACCACATGCGCCGCATCCTGTCCCGTTGCGAGGTACAGCGCCGCGATGATATTGGCTGCGTGGAGATTCTTCCCGATGGCACCGGCGATCGCAGATCCATGTTTCAGTTTTGCGTCCGCGACGGCGAGGAGCGCTGCTGGTGTTGTCTTCAATACATCGCGGATAACTACGTCGGTCAGGATCGCCTCGGCGGTCACCTCATATCCGCGACCGCGATCGTGGACGCGCTGGCTGGGCTTCTTATCACTGTCCACATTTCCTGCAACCGTGATGAATTCCATTCCTTCGATGTTTTCCTGAATCCATTCGCCGACCTTCTGCGCTGCGATCGTGACCATATTCATGCCCATGGCTTCGTCCGTATCACAGAAGAGCGTGAGGAAGAGGTGATCGTCGGCGTCATCTAATTCATATCGAAGAACTTTGAGGTGCTGACTCGTTGATTGAGCGAGGGGGATCCAAGTTTTCGCTGATTGTCCGATCTCTTTTCGGGTTTGCTCAGGAG
>CAYGNM010000049.1:0-7794 GCA_964351275.1 uncultured Candidatus Peribacteria bacterium
GTTCACGTATCGCTCTCGCAACCACTCCCGCTCATCCGCGTTGTTGACTGGGGTGCTCGTCCCGTGCCGATGACCCCCTTACTCTCTCCCGCGGTCCTCGATCGCATGCGCAAAGCCGAAGATGCGCTCACGCTCGAGTTCGGACAGCAGATCCGGACCCGTACCGTCTACCTTCGCGCACGTGAGTTCCATCTCGATACACCGAAAGTCAGTTACTGGTTCGATGTACGGACGCCGCTGGCCGATCAACTCCAGCGTCTGCGGGTCTTTTTGGGGAATGTGAAGCTGCAGGATGTGAAGAGCCATATTGATCTTCGATTGATCGGCAGAGTTGTCTATCAATAATCTGTAGGGGCAATTCGCGAATTGCCCCTACTGGACAAAATTCCAAATTTTTGTCTCCCATCCTTTTTCTCCTGCTAGAATTCCCGCCTATGGAGAGTCTTCATCTCCTCCTGTCGGTCTTCCTGATGGGGCTGCTTCCCGTGGCCCCCGGTGGTGTGTCGAACGCGGTGACGATCGATACTCTCCCGCTCTCGCCGCCCGCTCTCGCCGCCGGTAAACAATTTCCCGGGCTCACACTTGTTCGGTCGCTCTCTGCATCGGGCGTCGGTATTCTCGATCTGCGGAGCGGTCAGCTGCTCTTCGCGCGCAATGGCGATCGTCGTCGGTCCGTGGGTAGCCTGACAAAGATCATGACGGCCGTTCTCATTGCGGAATCGCACGCGCTCGACGAAGTGGTCACGATCCCCGCCGATATCGCCAAGACCGACGGCAGCACCGTCCGCCTTCCGCCGGGGTCGCGTTTTACCGTCGGCGATCTGCTCTCGGCGCTCCTCATTGCCTCAGCGAACGATGCGGCGGAGTCGCTTGCGCTGTTCCACAGCGGCTCCGATGCGGCCTTCGTCGTCGAGATGAATGCGCGTGCCAAAACCCTCGGACTCGAGAACACGTCGTTCGCCAACCCCAGTGGTCTCGATAGCACGGACCAGTGGTCGACGCCCCGCGATATCGCCTGGCTTGCTGCGTACGCGCTACGCAATCCCGACCTCCGGAGCCGCATGTCGACAGTCACCGCCTCCATCCGGAGCAAAGACGGCCGCTCCATCGCGCTCGAGCACACGCACGAACTCCTCGGCCAGAGCGATGCCGTCATCGCCGGGAAGACCGGCACCACCCTGGCGGCGCGGCAGTGCCTGTTCTCGCTTGTGAACGAAGACGGGCGCGAATACATCGTCGTCCTGCTCGGTTCCAATCAACGATACGTCGATCTCCGCGCCGTCCTGCGTATTCTCCACTCCTTCTTCGCTTGATGCCCATGCGCACCCCGCTCGTCCGCTGGCTGTCTCTGCGCGTGCGCATCCTCCTTGCCCTCCTCTTTCTGGGGAGCACTCTCCTGCCGCCGTACGCGCAGACATCCGCGAACACGGCCGAAGATCTGGAATTCCCCTCGCAGCAATTCCTCTTCGTGGAAGAAGGATTCCTCATGAAGACGTCCTCGCTGGGAGAACAGGGGTCGCGCCTGGCGTTCAGCGAAGGTCTGGTGCACACAGTCAAAGAGGGCGAGTCGATCGAGAAGATTGCCGGCCGCTACGGCGTCTCGGCACAGACCGTTCGCTGGGCCAACGGTCTCACGGAAGCATCACGCCTCAAACCCAACCAGGAACTCGTCGTCCTCCCGGTCGATGGCGTCCTGCACACCGTCCGCCGCGGACAGACGCTCGGCCGCATCGCACAACTGTACGATATTCCCCTCGAGACGATCGTCCGGCAGAACCGCATTCAGGGGAGTTTCGTCGTCGCGGGACAGCAGATCATCATTCCTGGAGGCAAGCCCGTCACCGGCGATTCGGCCATCGCCTCGGTCGATCAAGCCCTCCGTTTCGCAGATGCTCTCCCATCTAAAGACATCCGACTCCCCATCGGCTCGATGGCCGATTCGGGGCCTGCCATCGCGCCCACCATCAGTGCGGTCCTCTCTCAGACACTCCTCCAGATGCCGTGCAAGGATTGCTTCTTCACCCAGAAGTATCATCCGGGGCACTACGCGGTCGATCTCCAGACACGTGGAGGCGGCCCGATCTTCGCCGCGGAAGATGGCACCGTCATCCGCGCGGAACTCGGATGGAATGGCGGCTTCGGGAACGTGATCGAGGTCGATCACGGCAACGATCTCGTCACGCTCTATGCGCATAACCGTGTGCACTACGTGAAGGAAGGCGACACCATCAAGCGCGGCCAGGTGATCGCCGAAATGGGCAACACCGGTCTCGTCCACGGCCCCACGGGCATCCATTCGCACTTCGAAGTACGGGTGAAAGGCGTGAAGAGAAACCCAGAGCTTTACTTAGAATAGTAAATATTGTATAATATATACAACACACATATGCCCTTCTCCCTCTCCCGCATCGGTAAATTCTCTTTCTGGACTGCTCTTCGCGATGCTAATGTCCGCGCGGGCCTCTATCTCTGGCTTCTGATTGCCGGCCTCTGCATCCTCTTGGCGAATGCGGTGGCGAAGGGGTGGTGAGGGTCGTCTCAATGCTGTTCATTGTCTGTGTCCGCATTTCGGAAGGAGAGTCGGTACCCCTTTGGCAGCACAGGCGACACATCCCCCGCACATGCCCAAGGCTGAGGGGAAAAATTCGGTTTCATCAACTCCAATACCTGTTGGTAGATTTGCCGTTCACCGGCACGGGAGACGAATGTCTCTTCCTGGATGAGAACAAGTGAAGCGCGGGAGAGTGTGGGCAGGATCGTCTGCACGAGAGCTTTATCGTGCACAATGAACATGTGATAGAAGAACACCGGACCGAGTGGCGAATGACTGGTCAAACCGTACACATAGCTGTCCCCCTGTCCGATGTAGAGGTAGCGATCGATGTCACAGCGGTCGAGGATATCATCCACCTCTTGCGCAATTATCCTCTCCGGAGCAATCGTCGTCTCAGACAGGCGAGAGAACGTGGGAGGAACATCAGGAAATCGCAGACCTGCGCACCACCACATGAGCAAGCCGATGAGGAGGACGGGGATCACGCGTGAGGTCATCAGTTCCATTTCTTTCTGCAGGAGTCCGAGAACAAGGAAGAACAGTGCAACAAAACCAGGCATGGCGAATATGAGATGATTTCCGTTGGAGCCGCCCATAGACATAGAGGTGAGCAGTAGAGCGATGCCTGATCCCACCGGGAGGAAGAACATCAAGAACGAGAAAGCCCCGGAGGCGGGTTTGTGCAGAGCACATCGGCTATCGGAAAGAATTTTCAACCAAGCAGCCGAGAGTATCAGGAGAACAATCACGGGACCGAAGTGCTCAAACCTGCCCAACACCATGCCGATATTTGTTGCTTGGTCTATCACTTGCGGCAAAGAATTAATGCGCTGAGAGAGCATCATCGGCAGGTAGAGCCACAGATAGTCATGCAAATACCCCAGAGAAAATAAGATCGCGATATCCAAGAGCAATGCACAGACAAACGATGCGGCGATCTCTCCCAAGATGGAGGTGCGTAGAAGGGGGCTGATGATGAGCACTCCACCGACCATTGAAAGAAGAAAAGGTTCTTTCATGAAAATCGCAGCCCACAGGCAGAGCGATGCAAGTGCCACGCGGACGCTGCCTCGGGTGATGCGTGAAGTGAGAAATACGTAGAGGAAGAGAATGCCAAAACATGCGCCGAAAGTTTCCGGTTGTACCGCAGCAAACTTGTGTATCACAAGCGCAACAGAGAGACCGAACAGGAGGGAGGCAAGGCCGCAAAGAATTTGCATAATACGCGGAGCAGTGGAATAGCGCTCCCGTGCAGCAGTGCAGATGATGACGGGGATGCTCAGGATGGCGAGGACACCGGATGCATGGAGAAGGTATGGTCCATCGGTAAACTTCCACGAGAGAGCGCTCAGCAGAAAAACCCCCGGCGGTTTTGTTTCAAATAAATCCGCGTAGGGCTGAAGGCCATGGAGAATACCCTTTCCCATTGCCCAGTAGATCGGATAATCGGGGTTCAGAGCACCCTGCAACTCAAAGAAGAGTCGCCATGCCAAATGGATCATCAGGAGAAAGATGGCAACGCCAGATGCAAGAAAAAATCCCCGTGTCAGGGTGGTAAACACTGTAGTGCGCGATGAAGGAGAAAAATGTCGTATTGTAATACAGACGATTATACAGAACGAATGGCGGACCCGACGGGGCTCGAACCCGCAACCTCTCCCGTGACAGGGGAGCGCTCTAACCATTGAGCTACGGATCCGCGATAGAGGAACTTCGTGATGCGAAAAAGAGCTGTCACCTTTATCTCCTCAACACTATCGGCGAGGAGCAGATACAGAGTACCATTGTTCTTTCTTATGACAAACAGCGAATCCCCTCTTCGTTGGTGTATGCGCCTTATTTCGCTTCACTGGCAGATTGAAAAAAGCGACATAAAACGCTATAATAATAAGAAGTCCCATTTTCCAATACCCAACACACCTATGAAGCGCTCCAATGGTCATCGCTCTTGTCTGTCGAACACACTCTTGCTTGGTGTCATTGCAGGAAGTCTTCTCGTGGGTTCGATGTTTATCTGGTCCATGGGCAAAGGTGTTCTCTCCGGACAGATCGCCATGCCAATCGCCCCTGTGCCACAGTGCACAGATGGATTGCAGGTGTGTCGCTGCTACTGTCGTGCAGATTTCAAGAAGTGTACCGATGCCAAAATTTCGAATTCAAGTATGCCTCTCTGTAGCATTGCCTGGAATAAGACGGATTGCAGTGCGCTGGGCTATTACCAGGAACCGGGACTGAATGCAGCGGCCTGTGTGGCGCGGGAAGGGATGGCCTGCAAGGGATTCATTCGCCCCGGAGACGCTCCCGATGTGTTGATCGGCCAGCCCACCGTCGGTGCATACATTGGCTGCGCAATTACTGCAGTAAACTAGTCCGGAGGCCCACAAGATAATAGAATTTTAGTTACCCCTCATGCGCCGTCCAATCCACGCCGCGAGATGACCTTTCGGATCGATGTATCCGAGGAAGTGGAAGAGAACATTGCGTCGACGATCAACTGGCGAGAGTTTTGGGTCGAATTTTTTGGGGACGATAAATGTCCGAAATCCAATCAAAGCCTGTCGTACGGTGTAGGGGTGCACGGTAAAATTTTCTGCACGGAAAAACTCTGCGGCTAAGAGTCTATTTCGACGTCCGGCGACGAGGAGAATGATTGCGTTTTCGAGGCCCAATTTCCGGAGAATTTTTACAACATTCGAGACGTTTTCCGGCGTACTGAGCGAGGCAGTTTCCACGAGTACTTTTTGTGCGGGTATTCGGGAGCGCCAACTCTGTGTCACATACTCTTTCATAACGTCGGCCTCGGATGGTCCGTGAAGTCCGGCAGTTTTCCCTCCACTCATAATCACGATGCCGCCGTGATGCCGGTACAGAACTGTTGCGGCTATCGCACGCAGTCTGGAAGAGAATCCAATTCGTCCACCATCGAGTCCCCCACCGAGCACGACGATGACAATCTGTGATGGAGTGGAAATCACAATCATCTTGTGAAAAGTATACGCAGATCCTCGGCCCCTCCACGACTCCCCTTCACGAAGTCCTCCATGGAGGCTACCCTGGAGGCCATGCAACTCCCCTATCTCACGATCACGGAAGCCGTGAAAAAGACACAGCGTTCCTCAAGCACAATTAGACGAGTCATTCGGTCGATCACTGATTCCGCATCGCACCCCGATCGGTCCGGAATCGAGCCGACAACGAAGGTAGTGGAGGTCTTCAAGAAGAAGGGCGAGAACTTCACGTGGACCATCCGAGAGGATGTCCTGTTGAAGCATTTACCTTCAGCCCCAACTGCTGCTGATTCCCCTAAGGAGGACGCCCAAAAATCTTCGGGAGAAAGCCCCTCAGGAATGGAGAAGGCGGTCTTTGAAATTCTTAAGAATGAACTTGCACTTAAGAATCAGCAGATTGAGAAGCAGTGGGAAGTGATTCAGTCGTTGAATGACCGACTCCGTGAGGGCAATATTTTGATGGGCTCCCTCCAGCAACGGCTGGCACTCCCCGTCGCTGAATCCCCTACTCCGGTTGTGGATGCGCCTGCCCACCGTAGTCCGGCCGCCAGAGCGGACGGCGAAGGTGGGCCCTCCATGGAGCCCTCCGTGGAGGCCAAGAGGGCCTCCAAAAAGAAGGTTATGGAGGCTAGGGAAAAGCTCTCCAAAAGGCCTCCAGTGGAGGCCTCCATGAATGTCTCCACGCAGGCTCCAAAGAAGGGTGTCCTGAGTTGGCTATTCCGGTGATCGGAGTTTTATTTTTTGGTTTGATTTTGAGTTTTAACGTTTTGTCTCTCTAGAAAATTGGAGGCTTTTTCGTATGCCATTCCGTTGCCTGTTCATAGGCATGCGCGGCACGGAGGATGGTGGACTCCTGCCACTGTGCTCCCATGATTTGCAGGCCCATGGGCAGCGCAGGGACGGAGCCCTGTGCCTGGGAAAATCCGCAGGGCACAGAGAGCGCCGGGATTCCCGCCATCACTGCTCCGTCCATGAAGATATCTTCCAGATACATTGCGACCGGATCACCCGAATGTGCTCCGACGGTAAAGGCCGGAGTAGGGGACACGGGCGTGATGATCACGTCGACTTTTTTGAAGGCCTCTGTGAAGTCCTCCCCAATGAGCGTCCGAACTTTTTGTGCCTGCCGGTAGTACGCATCGTAGTATCCAGCCGAGAGTGCATACGTGCCGATCATAATCCGGCGTTTCACTTCCGGTCCAAAGCCGGTGCTGCGAACTTGTTCGTGATAGTCCAGAAGATTCTCCGGCTTTGTGACAGTGTGTCCGTATCGAATGCCGTCATAGCGGGCCATGTTCGAACTCACTTCGCAGGGGCAGAGAATGTAGTACGTTGCGAGCGCATACTTCGTATGTGGAAGAGAGATATCCACGAGGGTAGCTCCCAGTTTTTTGAAGGCCTCCGCGGAGGCCTTCACGGAGGCCTCCACTTCCGCGTTCATCCCCTCCATGAAGTACTCCTTGGGGATCCCCACCCGGAGTCCCTTCACTCCTTTTCGCAGGTCGGCACGGTAATCGGGGACCGGAACATCTGACGTAGTCCCATCCAAGGGATCTTTACCAGCAATTGCCTGAAGGACGATTGCGAGATCTTCAACGCTCTTACACAGTGGCCCGATGGTATCAAGCGAACTGGCCATACTCATCACGCCGTAGCGGCTCGTACGGCCATACGTGCAGCGCAAGCCGGCGATCCCACAGAAGGCTGCAGGCTGGCGGATAGACCCTCCCGTATCCGTTCCTAATGCGAAGATGCCCTCACCGGCGGCGACCCCTGCTGCTGAGCCTCCAGACGAGCCTCCGGCGACGCGAGTGGTATCCCAGGGATTTCTCGTCACTCCGTAGCATGATGTCTCTGTGGAGGCTCCCATGGTGAACTCATCAGTGTTCGTCTTGGCGATACTGATTGCGCCGACGGTCTTCAGTCTCTTGGTCGTCGTGGAGTCAAACGGCGGCGTGTAGTTCTTCGCACGTAAGATATTGCTACATGCCGTGGTCGGGACACCCTCTTCGCAATACACGTCCTTGGTGAGGTAGGGGATTCCTGTCAGCGTGTGAGAAAACTTCCCGGAAGAGTCTATTTTTTTGGCTTCTAATAAGGCTCTTTCGAAATTTTTACAGACGACGGCATTGATGGTCGGATCGATCTTTTCAATGCGTTCTATACATGCTTGAACCAGTTCCACAGAAGTGACTTCCCGTGCGGTCAGCTTGTCATGCGCCTGTGTAATGG
>CAYGNM010000050.1:0-6978 GCA_964351275.1 uncultured Candidatus Peribacteria bacterium
GCGCCGTGCGAGGACGACTTCCTCCGTGGAGTACATGGAGATATTCAGGAGGATGCCCACCGCCGCAAGTAGTGACACGAGCGACGAGCCGCCGTAGCTGATGAAAGGCAGTGTGAGGCCCGTGAGCGGAAAGAGCCCGATGTTCACCGCGATGTTCACGATCGTCTGCACGGCGATCCACGTGGTGATGCCCGTCGCGAGCAGGTAGCCGAAACGGTCCGGGGCGTTTTCCGCAATGCGGTAACCGCGGTACACGAGCACGCCGTACATCGTGAGGACGATCAGCAGACGTAAGAATCCCAGTTCTTCCGCCATCGCGGAGAAGATCATGTCGCCTTTTACTTCGGGCAGGTAACCGAACTTCTGGATCGATTTGCCGTATCCGACGCCGAAGAATCCCCCGCTTCCGATGGTGATCATTGCCTGCTTGATCTGAAAACCGAATGTTTCACGGATGGCGGGATCATTGGGGAAGAGGAACGCGATGAACCGCAGTCGGATGTAGGACTTCTGGAGAATGATCGGGAGTCCCACGAGCGCGGCGAGTCCGCCGCCGAGTCCCAGGTGGAAGAAGCTGCCCCCGCCAATGAAGAACATCACGGAAGAAATGGAACAGAGCACAAGGAAAGATCCCAAATCCGGCTGGATCGCGATCAGGAACGTGCTGATCAGAAGTAGTGTGACGAATGGCACGAACCCCTCCTTAAAGGTGCCGATCAACTGCTCGCGTTTCTGCAGCCAGACCGAGAGGTAGAAGATCAACGTGAGCTTGAGAAACTCCGACGGCTGCACCGAGAACGGCCCGATGCGCAGCCAGCTCCACGAGGTGCCCCATCCAGCGTTGATGCCGGGGATCAGCACAAGGATCAGCAGGAAGATCGTCGAGAGGTACAGGAACTTCGCCGACCGTTCCCAGAAGCGGTACGGGATCATCATGGTAACGAGCATCACTCCCAGTCCCACGAGCACGTGGAGGAAAGTTCTCCAAAGGTAGAACGAGTTCGTCCCCACTCCGTACAGCTTGGTGGTGAGCTGGTAGCTTTCGTAGACGGAGACGCTTGCAAGCATGGCCAATCCGAAGAGCGTCAAAACGACGGTGATGCCTAATAAGAGGAGATCAATTCTTCTAAACATGGACTGTCAGGATAGCTGCGGAATGTGGAATGCGGAATATTGAATGTGGAATTTTCGCATTCCATATTCCATCTTCAATATTCAACATTCATACTCGTCTCATGCTCTGGTTCTCCATCCCCATCAGCTTTGCCCTCAGCATCGGCGGGAAATTCCTGGCTGATTCTCTTCTCACATCCCGAGTACCCATCATCGGCTCTTTTGCAGGACTTCAATATGCGACGAATTCCGGCGTCGCGTTCAGCATCACCTTTCCCGGCCATTTCCAGAGTATCTTCATCGCTGTCGCTCTCCTGTGCATCATCTTCGCCGCCACCAAAGCGAAGACGACCCTAAGCCGCATCGCCTTCGGTATGATCATCGGCGGGGCGCTCGGCAATGTGGCTGACCGGATGATGGACGGGGTGGTGACGGACTTCTTCCAGGTGGGGACGTTCCCGATCTTCAACGTAGCGGATAGTTTCATCACGATTGGGGTCATTTTGCTGCTTTTTGAGGCTCTTCTGCAGTGGTACAAGCGCTGAATTGCGCTAGTATTCTCCTCCCATGGAGATCACCTACCGAGTCCGCGGCGGCATCCCCCTCGTCGGCGACGTTGCCGTCGGCGGTTCCAAGAATGCGGCGTTGCCGCTCCTTGCCGGCAGTATTCTTGCGCAGGGCGAGACGGTACTGCGCAACGTCCCGCGACTGCGCGATACACTTGCGATGCTCAAAATTCTCGATTTCCTCGGAGCGGAGACGAGTTTTGAAGAAGGCACCGTGCGGATCCGTGCAGACAAAGTGCGTAGCCAGCCGATTCCCGCCGAGTACGTCTCCACACTCCGCGGTTCGATCGTCCTCATCGGGCCGCTCCTCGCGCGGTTCGGCGTTGCAGAGATGGCGTATCCCGGCGGGTGCGTCCTTGGCAAACGCCCGGTGGGCGCGCATGTGCAGGCGTTTCAGCAGATGGGTGCCGAAGACATGAGCACCGACGACACGCTGCATCTGCAGGGAACGCTCCAGCCTTCCCACGTCATTCTTCCGGAATTCTCCGTCACCGCGACCGAAAGCCTGGTGCTCGCTGCGGCGCTGATCCCCGGCGAAACGCGGATCGATCTGGCTGCCGCCGAGCCGCATGTCCAGGAAGTGGAACGGTTCGTGCAGAAGATGGGCGCGCAGGTGGAGGGCATTGGTACGCACACGGTGACCGTCCACGGGAACAAGACGCTGACCGCCGGCGAGTTCGCCGTCACGTCGGATTATCTGGAAGCCGGCGTCCTGATCCTGGCGGCGATCGTCACGCGGGGGAAAATTCGGATCCACGGCGTCGATCGTGAGCATCTCCTCTCCTTCCTCGATGCATTGCGCCGCTTTGGTGCCGTCTGGAAGTACGATCCCCGGGAACAGACGCTCTTCGTCGATGGCGAGCTCTCCTCTCTCCAGTCCATGAGCGTCCGCACCAACGTCTTCCCAGGATTCCCCACCGATCTCCAAGCACCGATGGGAGTCGCCATGACGCAGGCCAAGGGCGTCAGCCGTATGTTCGAGCGTCTTTTCGAAGGCCGCCTTGCGTACCTCTACGAACTCGAGAAGATGGGCGCGCATGTTGAAATCCTCAACGCGCATCAGGCACTGATCATCGGGCCCACTCCCCTGCGTGGCCGCGTGGTCGCTTCCAATGACATCCGTGCCGGCGCCGCCATGGTTCTGGCCGCCCTCTGCGCCGAAGGCGAAACCACCATCACCGACGTTCGCTACATCGAGCGTGGATACGATCGGTTGGACCAGAAGTTGCGGGGGTTGGGGGCGAAGATTGAGAGGCAGGAGAAATGAGAGAATAATAGATTAATAGAGTATTAGAGTAATAGGGACCCCCTGACGACACCCTGTGGAAGCCATTCTTTTCCCTGCAAGCATCAGAAAATAGGATGATGGAGGCCGATCACCTGAGGTTCCTATTATTCTACTATTCTATTACTCTAGGTTCATGCTTACGTTCACCGCCCTCTCCCCCACATCCTTTCGCCTCCAGAACGGCGATGCAAATCTGACCGTCTTCCCTGATGACGCTAAAGCTGCGAAGGATGGCCTTACACTTTTCTCTGTCCCGGAAGAGAAGGAATCCGCTGGCGTGATCTCGTGGCCCGGCGAATACAACATGAGCGGCGTCTCGGTCCGCGGCATCGGTCACGATGACGGCAAACAGGTCAGCTACGTCGCCGATCCCGATCATGTCCGCTGTGCATTCCTCTCTTCCCCCGTCAAAGACTGGACCGATAAGCAGATCGAATCGGTGGGCGATATCGATGTGTTAGTCCTCACTGCTGCCGATGTGAAGTTGACGCAGAAACTCGTCGACGAATTTGATCCGCGCGTTCTGATTTTGTTGCCGGGAAAAGACAAAGAAGCGCTGAAGTCTGTCGAGAAGGTCATCGGCGTCAAAGAGCGCGTCAGTGAATACAAGATCAAAGGGGCGCTGCCGGCGGAGGGGAGAGAAGTTGTGGTGTTGGCGTGAGTTTTTTTGTACTTCAACTAAAAACGAGGCAGGAAATGTTCCTGCCTCGCAGCTCGCTCGCATCGCGGAAAAAGTTATGCCAGGGTGTGCAACACTTTATTCAAAATGTTGCCCGCTTCCTCTTTACCACACAAGTGGCGGAGGTATTGCGATGTTGACGGGATGACATCAATTCGACTTGGGTCCATATCGAGCTCGATAGTCGAATTGAAGGTCAGAATTCGGCCGTGCATTACGACGAATCCACGGCGGTTGAGGATTTTTTGAGCGACTAACTCTTCATTTCTGAAGAGTATTTCTCCATTCAGTCTTCGGGCCGACCGCCAAAAGCGGAATGCAGAAGACATGGTTTTGGTCACTCGGATTGCGGATGGGCAGAAAGCAAGATGTGCCGGTCGCAGTTCGTCAGGGACGCTGCCAGCAACCAGAACAACTTCTTTTTCGCCCTCAGTTTTGATGCCAGCCTCATGGAGAGTGGCAATCAACGAATCGTACTGTTCGCTAGTAACACGCACGTGAATCTCCTTTCGGCGATGTTGCGAACGAGCTTAGCGGCAGTCTAAAGATCGATAGTGGGAATCAAAATGATTCGTGACAGTATTCTTGTGAGTGGCTGTGTAGAGCCAGTATTTTCTAATGCCTACTTCACGTACATCACCACCCCGTTCTCCTCTTTTGCCGGTTTCACGCCTTTCATTCTGAACGTATTGGAGATCACGCGGCAGCCGGGTTTCAGCGTCGGCCAGAGTGTCTTTTCCAGATTCTGCATCGCATCGATTAGGAGGTAGCAGAAGATCACGTCGGCGCTGGAGAAGTCCTTCGTCCAGAAGTTCCCGAAGCGGATAGTGGCATTGCGTTGGAAGAGTGATCGTATAGTTGCAAAGAGGAACAAGGGAACCGACAGTTCGTAGCCGATGGCTCTCGCTCCTTTCCGTGCTGCGGCAATCACCAGTCTGCCGTCGCCGCAACCGAGATCGTAGACGCGCTCGCCGCGCGTGATGCCGGCGAACGTGATCATCGTCTGGAGTCTTTTTCTTGGTGTCGGGACGTACGGCGGACCGCGGCGCATGGCGTAGGTTCCCGGAATGACGAGTAGCAGGACGATGGGTGCCCACACAAATTTTCCCGGCAAGATCGGGAGCAGGAGAATAGTGAGAACAAGGAGGAGGATTTCGGGCATCGAATGTATTGTATGCTTCTTTCCGCCGTGGCCCCGTAGTTCAACGGATAGAACGACCCTCTCCTAAGGGGTAGATGCAGGTTCAATTCCTGCTGGGGCCACCAGCCTTCGCTCGCTGCGGCGAGCTTCGGCTGGCAAGCCACATCCAATATTCTCGCCATTCTAAGTAACGATCGCACCTTTTCTTCGTTATACTCTCTGCCATGCGCAAATTTCTCGCGACAACACTCCTTGTTTTCGTTCCGGCAGCAGTACTCGCACTCGATTACACGAATACGAGCAGTCGCTACTCCGATGCGCCGTTCAGCACGCCCGAAGGGGCAGGTATTAGCCTGCTCACGAACCTCGGAGCGGTCTCGGGGAATCCCGATGGAACATTCGCTCCCGATCGAACCTTGAACCGGGCGGAATTTTTGAAGATCGTCTTCCTGGCGAACCCCACCGTCGTTTCCAGTGTGTCGGATGCGGAAGATTGTTTCCCGGATGTGCACATGAGTGATTGGTTCAGCCGGTACGTTTGCCTCGCCAAGCGGCGCGGGGCCGTTGGTGGATACCCGGACGGATTTTTCCGTCCAGGAAATCCCGTAAATTACGTCGAGGCACTCAAGATGCTTGAGGAACTGTTTCATTACGCTCCCCTCGCCGCGAGTCCGGGCGAGGCGTGGTACGCGCCCTACGTGAATGACGCTAGGGAGCGCGGGCTGCTTCTGCCTAGCGGACTCGGATATGGAGATTCTCTGACGCGCGGACAGATGGCGCGGCTTGCAGCGGCATACGTTGCGTACAGCCACGACGATTTGCAAAATTATCGTCGTACTGAGCGCGGACTCCCACCTGTCACTAGTTCCTCTTCCAGTAGCTCATCATCATCTTCCTCGTCTTCAGTCGTCTCCTCCAGTTCCTCTTCCTCGGCTACTTCGGCTTCCTCGTCATCATCGTCTTCTCTCGTCTATCACGATTTCCCCGCCCGCAGCCGCTTCCTGGTCGCCGGTGAACGCAGCCAACCGATCGCCAGTGCGACGTTCTTTGCGAATCTTGAGGCGATGTTCGTCCGGCGGGCCGAAGTCAAACTGGTGAACAGTATCGACGGCATCGACAGCATGTACATTGTTGCTGCTGATGGCACGGAACTGGGACAGATCACTCTGGATAAGGTTTCTGATTCCACCGAAAAGACGTGGCGCGGTGCCCTCAACAGTAATTATCGCATTCCGAAGAGCGAGCAGCGCGTCCTTGGGGTCGAAGTCCGCATGAAGCCACGCGATCAGGGTGGGACTTCGGAGGAAATGGTTCAGGTCCAGACTTTCACACTCACTGTCGAAGGCGAATGGTCGACGAACACCACCACTCCCGGCACCGACGGCGGCCCGTATCCCAAACACCAGACCTCCATGGGCCGCATCACCTCGGTGAAAAATGCACAGGAGGCAACGGGCATCCTGCCGCTCGGGCAGGGCCAGCAGCTTGCGTCGTTCACCATCACGGGATCCGCCGTGGAGAATGTGGAACTGAAAATCGAGCACCTGCTGTTCCAGGTGACCGCGTCCACATTCGTCAATGTGAGCAACTGGCAGCTGGGAATCGTCGATTCTTCCGAGCGCCTGAATTGCTCCTTCAATTCCACCGACTACGCTGTCAGCTGCTCCAACCTGTCCGACTCTCTGGGCACACTCGGCGGAGGATCCCGGACGTTCCGCCTGTACGGCGATGTCTCGCTTGCTTCCGGTGCGACCGCGAAAGATCTGCAGATCAGCCTGAACCTCGCCGGTAACCTGGAAACACTCGGCGCGGTCCGCTGGACGGACAAGACGGGAGACTTCAATTGGGTAGAGCTGGCGGAACCTTTAGCGCGAGGAACGATCTGGAAATGACCAATCACCAATCGCCAAGGAAGTATGAAAGGGCGAAATGAGGGAAGGGCGAAACTCCTTGATTACAAGCCGTTCCTCGTTGATCATGTTCTGGCATGCACTTCGCCGACGCCCTCACCGAAAAAGTGAAGAAGTCATCACCGGTGTGCGTGGGGCTCGATCCGCAGTTGAGTAAATTGCCAGAGGGGATTTCCAAAGATGCCAAGGGTGTTCAAGAATTCTGTGTGGGCATCATCGATGCGGTCGCTTCCGTTGCGTCGTGCGTGAAGCCGCAGATGGCATTCTTCGAAGTTCTCGGG
>CAYGNM010000050.1:6988-7528 GCA_964351275.1 uncultured Candidatus Peribacteria bacterium
GCCAAGCACCGCGGACTGATCGTGATTGCAGATGGAAAACGCAACGACATCGGCAACACCTGTGAGGCCTATGCCGACGCGTATCTGTCCGCAGAAAGTCCCATCGATGCTCTGACGGTGACGCCGTACCTGGGATCCGATGGCGTGAAGCCCTTTATGGAACGATGCGCAAAGAATGACAAAGGTATCTTCGTTTTGGTGAAGACGAGTAATGCGAGCTCCGGGGAATTGCAGGATCTCCCCATCGGCGACGAAGTCGTACACGAACATCTCGCGCAGCTTGTCGAAGGCTGGGGAACCACGAGCCTCGGAGTGCAGTCCTCGCTTTCCTGCGTCGGTGCCGTGGTCGGTGCGACGTATCCGGAAGAACTCAAGTATTTACGGACGCTCATGCCGCATATCCCCTTCCTCATCCCTGGCTACGGTGCGCAGGGCGGCAAAGCAGACGATGTGAAGTATGGATTCATCGGTGATGGAACAGGTGCGATCGTCAATGCGTCGCGGAGCATCATCTACGCGTCGGGGGGGAAGGATTGGAAG
>CAYGNM010000051.1:0-7283 GCA_964351275.1 uncultured Candidatus Peribacteria bacterium
GCTCCAGAATTTTCTCTGACAAAAGCGAAAAACTCTCCACGCCGAAGATTCCCGTTGCGATGGAAAGTGGTTCCCATAGACTGCAGTCCTTTATGTACGAAACCGAAGAATTTGCCAGAGGCGAGCAGGTCGACAGCAGAACGGACTTTCATAACCGCATTGAGCGCGGAGACAAAGCAGTCACCGCTCTCTACGCGGACACAGAGCTTCGCCGGCTGGTCATCGACAACGAGGATGATCCTGAGCTTGATCAACTCATTGATGAATTGTACGACGTGCTGAAGGGCGAGGTCTTCGTCCCGATCCAAAATGCAATCAAGACGTGGGGATGGTCGGAAGCTGTCGAGAGAGAAAAGGAAGGTTCGATGGCGCAATTCATCACGTGCGCCGCAGAGGTGGGCACGCATCGCGATTCCGTGAGGACATTGGAGATTCCCGACGCATCCTTTTCTATTGAGGATGTCATGCGGCGGTTAGAAGCGGTCTGGGCCAAGTTCGCCGAAGCGAGTGTGGACTTTGCCGAAGAAGACCATAAGTCACTCTTGAAACAGCATCTCAACACTATCAGCAGCGGAAAAGAGGCGCTCCACCTGACCAAGAACCCATTGGTGACGATCGTACAACAAGTGAAGACCGCAAGCCGACGTGCCGTGCACAAGAATTTTTACTGGTTTTTGAATTCTGTGCACCATTCAGTCTTGATGCAGGAGTGGATGCAGAAAAGCCTTGAAAAAGACTATGGACCGCTTCTCCAGGTCAAACCCACACCAAAGAAAAGAGAGCAGAAGAAGAAGATGCCAAAGCAGGAAACCAGTCATGTGGAATCGACGAAGTGGGGGAAATTTCTGAAGCACTTCGATAATGTGGAGCTGCAGAATCTGAGCAAATACCTGACAGGCCGACTTATTTACGAAAACTATCTCCGGACACTGCTCGCTCAAGTCGAACAGTTGGGAGGAAATATGGATGACATGGTGAATGCATTATTCCGCGAAAAGAACATCGTGATCGGACATGTTGATCGCATACTAAGACAACGCGCGAAGGCGAGGCGGGAAACAGTTTTCAGCTGACCGTCTCTCCCCATCCGGCTTCGTTCGCCCCGGCGGACTACGCCGCGATAGATACCCACCCCTGCATCTCTTCTCCCCGAAACTTCCTCACCGCATTCTTCAGTGTGTGCAGCCCCAAGAGCGCGCACTTCGTCCGTCGCGGCCCCACGGGAACACCGAGGAGTTCGTAGACGTTCTCTTTTGTGAGTGCATCGACATCGTCGAGGGACTTCCCTGAGAGTTCTTCGGTGAGCATCGACATGGCGGCCTGGCTGATCGCGCAGCCGCTCCCCTCCCACCACATTGCTGTGACCTGACCGTCGGCGATCTGAAGATGGATCGTCAGCGCGTCGCCGCAGCTGAGGTTCACTTCTTCGTGAGAGATGCGCTGCCCGCCCTCATCCCTGCCCTTCTCCCGCTGCTGCGGGAGAAGGTTTTTGTTTCTTGGATGCCGGTAGTGATCGAGGATGTTCTCGGCGTAGAGGTCCATAAAGGCGAATATGAGAAGTTTACGACACTTTGACAATTTTATTAATAATACTATAATCACATACAATGCTCAAACCGACCATTCAATCAGTGACGGATAGGCTGGAGAACCGCGAACTCCCCCAAGGGGGAAGCGAAGTCTACCACGTCACCATCGGGCCACGACGGAAGGAGGTCCGTCATATGATCGGCGTGATCCTAAATGGGAGAAAATCTCCGTCGTTCGCCGCAAGCATGGTCAGCTATTTGCTCGCGACCGGTGACCGGGTGACTGCCGCAAGTCATAAGGCATTCGGCAAATACCCGGATAATCAGGATGTCATTGCCATGAATTTTGACAAAAGGAACAGCAATAGTTCGACGGTGACAGGCATCGACGGTTATGGAGGAAAAGGTGCTAAGTTCGCCGATCTTCTCGGCAACGAAATGATCTTCGATGACGCTGCTGCAGCGGCACATGCCGTGCACAAAATCGCTTTGCCCGCCAAACATGGTGGTGCGTGCTACGCACATGCTCGCATCGTGCGCAATCCTGCAACGGGAAAGAAAATCCTGGAACCGTCGCAGGCCGGAGATGTGCGCATCCTTGTGCTCGATACGAAAAATGAAGTCGTGTGGGAGTCACCGGATGAAAATCTGGCGAGTAGTCTTGTGAAGGCGAAAATTCTTACCAAAGATCAAGCGTTGTACGATAGCAGCAGAAACACCGTCTATAGTGCTGTCGGCACTGAAGAATTCACCGTCACCTGTCACCCAAAGGTCGAGTTAGAGCCAGGCTTTCGCGTGATTATCGGATCCGACGGAATTTTCGATAACCTCACGACCAACGAATTCCGCGAAAAGATTGCAGGGCTGGATGCCGCTGACATCATCCGGGAAATGGAAACTGTGGTGTACCACCGCATGCAGAACTACGAGAAGATCAGAAAAGATACTGGCGACCGCTCTGCGGTCAAAACCTACACCGATGGATACCGCTCATCACCAAAGCCTGACAATCTCTCGATTGCGGTGATTGATATTTCCGATGACGATCAAGGCCGGGGAGCCAAACGTTCCACTGCCAAAGGAAGCGCGCGGAGGAAATGATGAATCTCCTCCTCCGTGTTGTAGATCCCCACGCTCAGCCGCGTCGACGCCGTCACGCCGAGCCGCCGATGGAGTGGCTGTGTGCAGTGGTGCCCGGCACGGAGGCAGATGCCCTGGCGGCCAAGAATTTCGGTGAGGTCATGCGGATGAATGTCATTAATGGCAAAGCTGATACAACCGGAACGTGAGGGCGTTGCATGCAACGCCCCTACAGGTGAATGCATTTTGTGTAGGGGCGGAGCATGCTCCGCCCCTCCCCCATCGCCAAGAATGGAAATGCTTGGGAAGGATGAAAGAGATTTTTTTGCGAGATCAAGAAGACAATTTTCATGCGCCTCAATCTCTTTCCAAGAATATTTCCCAATCCATTCCATCGCCGCCGCAAGCCCCACCGCCTCCGCAATCGCCGGCGTGCCCGCTTCGAATTTCTGCGGAAGATCGGCCGTAGTGAAGCGGTCCTGATGGACTTCCTGAATCATCATCCCGCCGCCGAGGAAGGGCGGCATAGACTCAAGGTGTTTCTGTTTGCCGTAGAGGACGCCGATTCCCGTGGGTCCATAGAGTTTGTGGCCGGAGAACGCGAGGAAGTCACAGTCGAGTGTCTGGACATCCGTCAGATGATAACTGACAGACTGCGCGGCATCGACCAGAACAAGCGCGCCGTGCTGGTGCGCGAGCGTGATGATCTCCGCGAGCGGCGGCCGGACCCCGAGGACGTTGCTCTGCGCGGTGACGGACACCAGTTTGACGTGACGGTCGCGCAGAAACTCCTCGAGCTGATCCAATTTCAATTGACCGTGATCGTCGCAGTCGAGCCAGAGAATCTCGATCCCCTTTCGTTCTTTCAGCTGCAGCCACGGCACGATGTTGCTGTGGTGTTCCAGAACGGAGAGGACCACGCGATCGCCTTCTGTAAAAAACCCTCCGCGCGAGAGCGAGATCGCCACGAGGTTGATCGCCTCGGTGCAGCTTTTGGTGAAAATGATTTCCTCCGGACGAGCGGCGTTGATGAATTTTTGCACCGTCACCCGCGCATTCTCGTACGCGACCGTCGCCCGCTCCGCGAGCACATGCATGCCGCGGTGAACGTTGGCATTCTCCTCTCTGTAGAACTTCTCCATCCGGTCGAGGACCGCCTGCGGCTTCTGTGACGTCGCAGCGGAATCCAGATAGATCAGATCATAGCCATCAATCTTTTGGTTGAAGATGGGGAATTGCCGACGAATATCAGAAACGTTGAACATGAAGAGAAAGGAGTATAGGGCTGCCCATAGCATACGAGTAAACGAATAAACGAGTTAACGAGCGATGCGGTTACCGCTACACTGTGTCCGATGAATTCACGCGCAATCCAATACATGAGTGTCGCCCTGTTTGCGCTGCTTCTCCTGTGGGGCGGCTACACACTCCTCTATTACTTCGGCATTCCGTACCACGGCGCGGCACTGATGTCACCGGCATCGACCGATGCGGTGGCGGCCTCGTGCGACGCAGACGCGTTCCTCTGCCGGGGTTTGGCAACGCTGGGACCGGCCTTGTGGAATACGTTCACACGCGCAGAGCCTTTCCTTTGGTATGCAGTGATCTCGCTCCTGTGCGCCGGCGCGTACGCGGGATGGCAGATCTTCTCGACCGGCCGGCAGACGATCCATGTGCGATGGTCGCCGTGGAAAATTCTCCTGCTCTTCGTTGCGAGCACGTGGCTGATCTCCACCGTCCTGAGTCTTGGTTCGGTCAACGGCGCACCCGTGCGCTTTTACCCAGAGCCGACGACGGAGACGTACAATGCCAGTGAATCCGCCCTCGTCGCATTGCAGAGCGATTACCAGTCGTTCTTGGATCGCGGATGCTTGGTGCCGTACGGCCCCTCGGATGCCGGTGCGCAGCTCTACTCGCTACGAATGTCGTGTATTCAGATGGCGTTCGTGACGCGCGTGGTGACGCAGATGATCTTTGTACTGCTTCTGTTGTTTGAATTTTTGATTCTGGGACGGACGATCCTGCATTGGTTGTTCAAGAGGGCGATTCACGAATCGCCCCTACATTCATCGTTGATGTTGGAATCGATCGTCAGCGTGGGCCTGGGTGCCTGCGCCGGCATCGTGCTGTTGTGGCTCCTGGCGGTTGCGGGATTCTACACAGGCATTGCGGGATGGATCCTGGTGATCATCATCCCTCTCGCGGGGCTGACGCACGCTCAGTACTGGCTCGACCGGTTTCTGCATCACACATGGGAGCGCGAGTACCGGCCCTGGGATCCGGCACTCCTGCTGGGCTTCCTTTTGATCACGTACCTCGCACTGAACTTCCTGGAAGTGGTGCGGCCGTTCCCGATCGGCTGGGATGATCTTGGAAGTTATCTGAACCGTCCGCGCCTGCTCGTGAGCTACGGACACTTTATCCACTCCATGTCGTCGTTCGACTGGACGTACCTCACCTCGATCGGCTTTCTGCTCTTCGGCTACAATGCGCCCTTCGGGTCGACGGCCTCGATGATGGTCAACTGGTCTGCGGGATTGCTGGCGGTCTTCGCCGTCTTCGCTCTGGCAAGGACGTTCTTGGGAAAGAAGGCGGGCGTCTTAAGCGCACTCCTCTATTACGCGCTGCCGCTCGTGGGGCACTTCTCGTTCGCCGATATGAAGATCGACAATGCGATTTTCTTCTTCGGCGCGCTGGGAACATTGATGTTACTTCTGGCGTTGGCACCGCCGGGGGAACAGGAATCTGAATATGGGATGTATGGGCGCTCCGCCGGAGCGCCCCTACTGTTATTGGCTGGAATTTTCGTTGGCTTCGCCTTCGCCACCAAGGTCACGGCGATCATGGTGGTCTTTGCTCTGGGGGCGATGCTTTTGGGAATGCTTGTTCATCCGCTGGCGTTCGTCGGCGGCTTTTTACTTTCCTTCGCCGTCCTCACGAAACAACATGCATTTTCCATCGACGACATTCTGCTTCGCGTCACCGGCATCGCTCCGTCGGCAGGCGTCTCCTTCTGGTTCATGATCGTCTGCGGCGTCCTCGGGCTCGTGTGTGTCGCTCTTCCCCTGCTGCGCCCGCGCGGGCAGTTGCTTCTTGGCCCCCTTCGCTGGGACCGCCGAGCCGTGAGCGGTGCCGCCCGGCTCTGCCTGGCCTTCGGCATCGGTCTGGTGATCGCGATTGCGCCCTGGATTGAGCACAACAATTTGGAGCGAGGGAGGATTCTCCCCATCCTCGATCTCTCGGCTCCCAATACGCTCTCGCCGACGGGCATCGGCATCACCGATCTGCCACCGGAACTCGCAGTGGATCTCCAGGGACCCTCGTGTACGTCGACGGGAACCCGGGAGGAGCTGGACCGCTACTGGGGCTTCCACTCAGGCTGGTCACTGTACCTCACGCTCCCCTGGCGGACCGTGATGAATATGGATTCCACCGGTTACTACGTGACGACCATTCCCGCGCTCCTGCTCTTCCCACTGCTGCTGCTGCTCCCCTACTTCTGGAAAAGAGAAGGCCGGTGGCTGCGATGGCTCTGGCTCGGGACCGGCATGATGCTCGTGGAGTGGGTCTTTTTGGCGAACGGCATTCCCTGGTATGGCGTGGGCATGCTCCTCGGCATGGTCATCGGACTGGAAGCGCTGGTGACGCATGCACCCGACCGGCAGAACCGCATTGTCGCAGGCATCCTCATCGCCTTCTCGCTCATCATCGCCTTCGGCCTGCGCTTCTGGCAGTTCGAGCAGCAACGGAGCATCTTCGAATATTCGATGGGGAAAATTTCGGCCGAGGCCATGCGCGAGGTGACCATCCCCTGGTACGGTCAGATCAGCGACGTGGTGAGCGAACGGCATGCGTCGATGCCCGACCGGCCCTACCTCTACCGCGTCGGCACGTTCATCTCGTACTTCATCCCGCGGAACCTGGAAGTTATCGGTATCAGCGACCACCAGCTGGACGTGTTCAACTGTCTGTACCAAGAACGCGATCCGGCCCTGACGGTCAAACGACTCAAGGCGCTGCGCATCAACAGCATCGTCTTCGATACGAATACCGCGACGATTGAGAAGGATGAAGGCGGATCACTGCACAAGAAGGTGAGTGCCTTCGTCAATTTTGCCAACGATCCCCGCTCCGGCCTGCAGATTGTGGTCTCGGATGAGAAGGCAGGGATTGCCTATATTCTGATTCCTTGACCATGCTCGTCGCCATCATCCCCGCCTATAACGAAGCGAATCGCGTCGGCAATGTAGTGCGTTCCGCCATCGGCCTGGTGGATGCGGTGATTGTGGTGGATGACGGTTCGACGGATGGAACAGGGGCCGCTGCGACTAGCGCCGGTGCGCGAGTGATCCGACATACGATGAACAGCGGTGCCGGCGCGGCGACCATGACGGGCATCGAAGCGGCACGACGGATGGGCGCGACCGCAGTGGTGACGCTGGATGCCGACGAGCAGCACGATCCGGCGGATATTCCGCGGCTCCTGGATCCGGTGAAGCTCGATACGGCGGATATTGTTTTCAGTAACCGCTTCGGACAGCGCAATCGCATCCCCAAAATCCGCCGCCTCTTCAACGCCATCGGCAATGTGGTAACGCTCGTTGCGACCGGCAAGTGGGTGCAGGACAGCCAGTGCGGCTACAAAGTCTTCGGTCCCAAGGCGCTCGCGCAGAT
>CAYGNM010000052.1:0-312 GCA_964351275.1 uncultured Candidatus Peribacteria bacterium
GTTCTCATTAAACAATGAATATGGAATGTTGAATGTGGAAGATGGAATACCACATTCAATATTCCGCATTCCATATTCCACACTCTCCATTCCTTATCCATTATGATGACCATTTCCCCTCTCATCGAAATCCGGAATCTCTCCAAGTCCTACTTCAATGAAGAAGTAGAGACTCCGGTCCTGTTCGATATCAATCTGACGATCAAGAAGGGTGAGTTCGTCTCGATCATGGGCCCCTCGGGATCGGGCAAGTCGACGCTGATGCACATCCTCGGGTTTCTCGACATGCATACCTCCGGTCAGTATCTGTTT
>CAYGNM010000052.1:322-7265 GCA_964351275.1 uncultured Candidatus Peribacteria bacterium
GCAAGCTCGATGATGACGAACTGGCGCGTATTCGTGCAACGCGCGTCAGCTTCATCTTTCAATCATTCAACCTGTTGCCGCGCACGACGGTCTTCCAGAACGTGCTACTGCCGCTCCTGTATCACCCGACGATCAAAGTCCAAGAACGGGAGGAGCGCGCTCTGAAAGCCATTGCAACCGTCGGCCTCACGGATCGCAAGGACTACCTGAGCAGCCAGCTCTCCGGCGGACAGAAGCAGCGTGTGGCCATCGCACGCGCACTCGTGACCGAGCCCGATATCATCTTTGCCGACGAACCGACCGGGAACCTCGATTCTCAATCTGGTATCGCCGTCATGTCCGCGCTGCAGACGCTCCACAAGGACGGCCACACGATCATCCTGGTGACGCATGAGCAGGAGACGGCGAGGCATGCGGAACGGATTTTGTACATCAAGGACGGTCGTGTTGATTCTGATTCGCGAGATTTCAAACGAGTTATTGCCTCTGCTGTTTCTTCTCTCAAATGATAAATGATAAATCGCCAATCACCATTGCCCAGCGCATGCCTTCGGCGTGCGAGTAATCGCAGGTCGAAGACCTACGCTGGCGATTAACCATTAGATATTTCTTCTATGCGTCTCTCAGACACGTTTTCCACCGCCGTCACCGGAGTCCGAACGAATCTCTCGCGCTCGCTCCTCACCATGCTCGGTATCATCATCGGTGTCGGGTCGGTGGTGCTGATGAGCGCCATCGGTGCGAGCATGAAGGGCGTCATTCTGAGTCAGATCAGCAGTCTCGGTGCCAGTAGTATGCTCATCTTCCCGGGCAAAGAGGAGGGCGGCGGGGGACAGGTGATGGCGGGGTTCGACAGTCTGACGCTCGACGATCTCGAGGCGCTCAAGAAACTCGATTCCATCGACACGCTTGCGCCAATCATCTTCGTGCAGGGAGTGGCGAGTTATGGACGTGAAGAAGCGTCGCCACAAGTTCTGGGCGTCACGCCCGAGCACTTTGTTACGCAGACGACCGAAGTGGAGGAGGGCCGTCTGATCGACCAGTCGGATATCGAAGGAGCCTCCGCGGTCGCTGTGCTGGCGCCCGATGCGGGCGAGAAACTTTTCGGACAGAGCGATCCGCTGGGGAAGCGCGTCAAAATCGGCAACAACCACTTCACCGTGATTGGCGTCACCAAACCGCTGGGGACGCAGTTCTTCCAGAATGCGGATGATCGCATCTACGTGCCGTTTTCGACCGCTCAGAACATCAGCGGACAGAAGTACCTGAGTCAGATCACCATGCTCGCGACGCAGGGATTCGAGCTCGCGATTTCCGACGTCAAGTATCTGCTGCGTCAGCGGCATGACATTGAGAATCCCGACGACGATCCGAAAAAAGACGACTTCATCGTCCACACGTCCGAAGAAGCTGGCGCGATTCTCTCCGGCGTGTCACTCGGCCTCACTGCCTTCATCACCACCATCGCGGCGATCAGTCTGCTCGTCGGCGGCATCGGCATCATGAACATCATGCTGGTCTCCGTGACCGAGCGGACGCAGGAGATTGGGCTTCGCAAGGCGCTGGGAGGGAAACGGCGCGATATTCTCCTCCAGTTTCTCACCGAGTCCGTGATTCTTACCGTCCTCGGCGGGCTCATCGGCATGGTGCTGGGGATCGGGCTTGCGTATCTGATTTCCTTCTTTGTCGCCTCGATTCTCTCGACCTATGCGTTCGCCGTGTCGGTACCCGCGATGATCGCCTCGTTCGTCATGGCAGCGACGACAGGGCTGGTGTTTGGGATTTCGCCGGCGCGGAAGGCGGGGGCGCTTAATCCGATTGAGGCGCTGCGATATGAATAGTTTCGGGCGATCCACCGGATCGCCCCTACGTTTCCCACCGCCGCCGTGTCGGCAATCCATCCACCATCCATGTTGATCACCGACCTTCTCTCCACGGCATCCCGCGGCATCACGGTCAATAAGACCCGGACGGCGCTGACGATGCTCGGGATTATCATTGGTGTTGCATCGGTGGTGCTGATGGTCAGCATGGGCCGCAGTTTTCAGAATTACATTCTGGAACAGATCGCGACCATCGGCACCGATACGCTCGATATCATCCCCACCGGATTTCAGAAGTTCGGCGGGAATCTCGAAAGCCTGCAGTACGACGACTTTGTCGCGATTGAGAGACTTTCGACGGTCGACCGCGCGACACCGGTGATCATCGTCGGCAAGCCCGTCACGTATGGGAAGGAGGAGATCACGCCGATGGTGGCGGGCGCATACAAGGAATTCGCGCGCAATTACGGCATGACGGTTGGTGAAGGCCGCATGCTCGATCAGAACGACGAGGACGGTGCCAAATCGTCCGCGGTCCTCGGCTCCAAAGCGGCCGAAGATCTGTTCGGCAACGTCCAACCCGTGGGCAAGAAAATCAACGTAGGCGAAGTGCCCTTCACGGTCGTCGGCGTCCTGGATTCGAAAGGCTCGGCGCTGCTGCAGCAGATGGATTCCATCGTCCTCGTCCCGTTCAGCACCGCGCGGGCGGTCTCGGGGCAGAAACATCTGAGCTTCATCACGCTCAAAACCAAAGGCAATGCCGAGCTCGCCAAAGAGGACATTACTCTGCTCCTGCGCGACCGCCACTCCATCAAAAATCCGGAGAACGATCCCGATAAAGACGACTTCATCGCTAGGTCCGCGGAGCAGGTCACGGCCATCGTAAGCTCCGTCACGCTCGGCCTCACCGTCTTCCTCTCGCTGGTCGCAGGAATTTCGCTGCTCGTCGGCGGCATCGGCATCATGAATATCATGCTTGTCTCTGTGACCGAGCGGACGCGCGAGATCGGCCTGCGCAAAGCCGTGGGTGCACGCAAGCGCGATATCCTCCTCCAGTTCCTGCTCGAAGCCGTGACGTTAACCATGTGCGGGGGTGCAGTCGGAATCGTTCTCGGCACCCTCACCGGCTGGTTTCTCTCGCTGGTCGCCAATAAATTCTTGGGGCACTTCTCGTTCGTGGTGTCGCTCTCCTCGATCCTCCTCGCCGTCGCGATGGCCGTGGGGACGGGTTTGCTGTTCGGTCTGTATCCTGCGAAGAAGGCGTCAGAGCTGAGTCCGATGGAGGCATTGCGGTTCGAGTAGAGAATTTTTTCAGGGTATCACCGGCAGTTCGTGTGGAGTTCTCTGTTCGATGTACTGATGATGTAAGCCGGCCTTATGCAGGCGGTTATACATCGTCTTACTGCAAATTCCGAGGATCCTGGCAGCTTTCTCTTTATCGCCATTCGTCAGATCCAGAGCAACTCTTAGGAGTACGTCCTGCAGCCGAGCTTCAATGCCGGCTGTTTCCTTGTCGATATGGAGAGTCACGGTCACTTGAGGGTTTTCCTCAGAACCTCCCTCGTGTTTCGCCTCAATAGTGGAGTCCAGAGCCATTGATTGAAATGGTAAATTTTTGTGGTGAATTGTCAAAGTCTTCTTATCTATGAGAGTAGAAGCCGCATCCCCTCCCGCAAAAACATCACTGCAACAATAAAAAGTGGGACGCTCAGTGCTCGGATAATCCAATGCAGATAGTCGAGGAATCGTGTCCGGACGATGGCAACAATCACGGCAACAATCATCATGCTTCCGACAGAGGAGAGGAGAAGTGCGGCGGCGAAGAGCGTGCTTCCAGGAAGATTCCCCTTTGCGAAAATCGGAAGTGCCACGGAGAACCAGAAGATATACAAGTACGGGTTGAGCAGATTCGTAATGATTCCCTTCGCGAGAGACGCACGACCTTTTATTGGACGATGGAGATCTTCCTTCTTCATCGTGATGTTCTGGTATGCCAGGAATGTGAGGAACAACGCGCCCAGAATGGACAAGATTCCCACGATCGGCTGGAACGTACCGATGCCCTTCGCGAGGACAATGGAGAGAATGATGAACGGGATATCGGTGATGAGCGGCACAACGGCGATTGCCCACCCTGAACGCACGCCTCCCCGCAGCGTTTCCGAGATAATCAGAAGAAGGACGGGTCCCGGTGAAATCGCGGCTCCGATGCCGACGGCGATTCCCGGCAGAATGAATTCGGTGATCATAACGTCGACTATAGCAAAAGACCTCCAACGGTGTTCCCGCGAAGGTCTTGAGTTCGATACATGCGCTGTCTAGCTCTCCATATGTACATCCCTGTCTGAATTGAGAAGACGGTAAAGGGTTTCCTGATTCAGATTTTTTCGCTTTTGCAGAATTTTCAACTGCCCTTTTTGGATGAATGCTGTGCCGTCCATTGGATCGAGATTTTTTTCGCCTGATGTCTGCGCCTGCATTCTCTTTTCAGCAGAGGAGAATCCTTGACCTAGCCGGATACTCAATGGTTCATGTATTGGTTGTTCTAACGTTGCGGAGGAACTCATAGAGATGGGGGGGGAAAGAAGGTGCTGCGACTGTACGGATCATCCTGTTTTTGCGAAGCTCCGGCGGATTCTGAAGTTCCTCTCATGAGAATTCTCCAGATCCGGACAAGGAAAAACCGGCTCCACCGAACTCCTGTGATTCGTATCGAGGTCGGATGTCCGCTAGACTTGGCGTCAATGTCCAGCCTCCAGAAGAAACCGCAGGGGATCCTCCGCAAATTAGGTCCAGGCTTCATCACCGGCGCATCCGACGATGACCCCAGCGGCATCGCCACCTACGCCCAGACCGGCGCGATTCTCGGCTACGCGCAGCTGTGGCTGGTGCTGTGGACGCTGCCGTTCATGATCGCAGTGCAGGAAATGTGCGGGGGGATCGGGCTCGTGACGGGCAAGGGTCTCTCGGGCGTGATTCGGCGGTACTACTCACGGAATCTCCTGATGGTGGCAGTGGTGCTGCTCCTGATTGCGAATACCGTGAATATCGGTGCCGATCTCGGCGCGATGGCGGCGGCTGCGCAGCTCTTCGTCCCACTTCCCTTCACCGTCCTCGTCCTTTTGATGACGGTGGTGACGCTCGTGCTCGAGATCTTCGTCACGTACACAACGTATGTGACGTACCTCAAGTACATGGCGCTCTCGCTCTTCTCGTATTTTCTCGTCGCGTTCGTCGTCTCGCAGGATTGGTCGGCGATCCTTCTCCACACGCTGATCCCGCATATCGACTGGTCGCGCGAGTATCTGATGAACATCGTGGCGTTCCTCGGGACCACCATCAGTCCCTATCTCTTCTTCTGGCAGGCGAACGAGGAAGTGGAGGAGGAAGTCGCGAGCGGCCAGCTGAAGGCGATGGGCATCGGCACGCCGAAAATCGGTGATCGCGACGTTGCCGCAATGCAGGCCGATACCGCCATGGGGATGTTCTTCAGCAACTTGGTGACGTTCTTCATCATCACGACGACGGCCTCGACGCTGCATGTGAACGGAATCTTCCAGATCCAGACTGCCGCTGACGCTGCGGAAGCGCTGCGGCCGCTCGCGGGGAATTTCGCCTACATCCTCTTTGCGGTCGGGATCATCGGCACGGGACTGCTCGCCGTTCCTGTTCTGGCCGGTTCGGCATCCTACGCCGTCTCCGAAGCTTTCCAGTGGCGCGAGGGTCTCTACCTGAAACTCGAAAAAGCGCACGGCTTCTACGGCGTCATCACCATTGCGACGCTTCTCGGGTTGATCGTGAACTTCGCGTCCGTCAGTCCGTTCGCGATGCTCTACTACACCGCGGTTCTCAACGGAGTGATCGCGCCGCCGCTGCTCGTGATCATTCTGGTGATCGCGAATAATCGGACCATCATGGGGAAGCGCGTGAACTCGATGCGGGCGAATGTTTTTGCGGGAATCATCACGGTGGCGATGGCCGTCTCGTCAATCGCGCTGATCGTGAGTCTGTTCTAGAAATACCAGGATCACATCGCCAGCACGATCTGCGTTGCCACAATGCCGAGGTAGCCGCCGAGGAGGATCGCCCCTTCCAGACGTGAAATGGTTTGCCGCGTCAGCAGGAACAGGAAGAGCAGAAAGCTCATCATGATCATCGCTGGCAGTTCGAACGATAGCCAGCGGTGCGAGATGGAGACCGGTGAGAGCATTGCGGCGATTCCCAGTGTGACGAGCAGTGTGAAGACGTTGGATCCCAGCGTCTCCGAGACGGCGATTTCTCCCATGCCCTTGCGCGTCGCCTTGTACGCGGCGGCGATATTGGGGAGTGACGGTCCCAGTGCCCCCAAGGTGAGTCCGACGAGGAGTTCATCAATGCCGAAATTCCCGGCTATCCAGCCGAGCTGGAGTGAGAAAATGTAGGCACCCGCGAGCAGCAATCCTGTTCCGAGAAAGAATGAGAGCCAGCCCGGACGGAGCTTGCCGAACGTGAAGCCGATGAAATCCAGTTCCAGTTCGATCTCCTTCAGGTTTTGCGATTTCTGTTCCGGAGAATCGCGCCGTTCTTGCAGGAAGATGTTCACGATGTACGGGAAGAACAAGAGCAACAGCGCTCCGCCTTCCAGTCGCGTGATTTCGCCGCCGGCGCCAATGGCGAAGACCAGGATGGGGATGACCAGGGAAAAGATGCCGTCGCGCAGAATCAACGTCTTCCGGACCTTCAGTGGACGGATAATCGCGCACAGCCCGGTCATCAATCCGATATTGCAGATGATCGACCCGAGCACGACCCCCAAGCTGATGGCGGGGAATCCCTGGATGGTCGTGAGCACCGCGACGAGAATTTCGGGAAGACTGACCGCGACCGACACTAAAATCAGTCCGACCGCGACTCCGGAGATGCCCAATTTTCGCGCGAGAGGAATCAGGGAGTCCGTCAGCCAATCCGATCCTTTGCCCATCAGGAGAATGCCGAGAAGCGTGAGGAGGACGGGAGCGAGGAGCTGCATGTGAAAAGGGTAGTGTAGCGGAAATTCCACACGCATATTTTACTTCTTCGTTCTATGAATGGTGGGCCGGGCTGGACTCGAACCAGCGAAGGCGTAAGCCACCTGATTTACA
>CAYGNM010000053.1:0-6728 GCA_964351275.1 uncultured Candidatus Peribacteria bacterium
CTCGTGCCCGATGAAGACGAGTAAACGAATAAACGAGCATGGTTCGAGTAAGTACGTCCCTATAGATCGATGAGGCGCTATAATAATTTCTCTATGGTAAAAATTCTTTTCGCCGCCTGCGGCTCCATCGGCCACATCGCCCCCTGCATCGCCGTGTGGAGGGCGGTGCAGAAGATCGAGCCGACTGCGCAGTCGCATGTTGTCTGCTCGACGCGACAGGAGGATCAAACTTTCCTGCAGAAAGAGGACATGACCTTCACTGCGCTCGGCGGTCGTCGACTCTCGGTCTGGACGCTTCCGATGATGCTCCAGCGCGCGTGGAGACTGCTCGGTGACGTGAAGCCTGATGTGATCTTCACAAAAGGAGGAGGCGTGACGATTCCCGTGGCGCTCGCAGGATGGATCCGGAGAATCCCGATCGTGGTGCACGAGTCGGATGCAGTGCCGGGCCGCGCGACGAGGTTCATTTCAAAATTCGCTGCGGTGTCCATCAATGGATTCAGGGAAGGGAATCCTCTCCGCCCCGGCATTCATGATGGTTCACGTGAGAAGGGGCTGGCACTCACCGGCCTGAGCGGCTCGCGCCCGATTCTCCTCGTCACCGGCGGAAGTCAGGGGGCACAGATATTCAATGAGACGATCAAGCGACACATCGACGAACTCCTGCGTTCTGTCGACATCATCCACATAACGGGGGAGGGGAAGGGCGGGGTGGAACAAAAGATGAGTGGATATTGGAAAAGCGCATTCGTGCATGAGGATCTCCACCATCTCTATGCGATTGCGGATCTCGCTCTGGGCCGGGCGGGATCGGGAACCATCGGCGAACTCGCTGCGAACGGTATCCCCGCGATTCTCGTACCGCTCGAAGGACTTGCGCAGAACCATCAGGTGAAGAATGCCGAAGCCGCCGCTGTCTCGGGCGGATGCATTGTTCTTGCACATCGGACGTTCGGGGAAAATCTTGTCCCGACGATTGTCCGCCTTCTCACCGAGCCGTCGCTTCTGCGAACGATGAAGGAAAAAATACGGACGTTCTCACGACTTGACGCAAGTAAAAAAACAGCCCAAACCGTCTTGGCAGTCACACATGAACATGGCGCGGTGGCTTGATGGCCGTACGGGTCCTGAGTACTCTCATCCGGCACTATGAATCACTGGTACAAATTCATCATTCCTCTTTTTGCCCTGGCCTTCCTCTTGGTGAGCTGCGAGAAACAGGAAGCATCCCCGGGGGAAACCTCTTCTTCTGACGCCGCCATCTCCTCTTCGCAATCATCGGAAGCCCAGCAGTCCTCGGACGCGGGAATCCCGACCGGAAAGCACACGGTCGTTTTGCATACGAACAAAGGAGACATCACGATCGAACTCGACGCCGATGCTGCGCCCAAGACTGTCGCAAACTTTCTTGCGCTCGCCAAAGCCGGCAAGTACGACAACCTCACGTTCCATCGGGTGATGCAAAACTTCATGATTCAGGGAGGCGATCCGAACGGCAATGGAACGGGCGGCGAGAGCATCTACGGTCCGACGTTTGAGGATGAGATCAATGCCAATAGCTACGGCCTCGACAAGAAGACGATGAAAGAAGCCGCGGACGGAGAGCCGCTTTCACCGGAGCTCGAGATAATGACCGTCAAGGAATATTTGCAAAAGACCGGCTACGTCTATTCCGAGACTCTGCAGTCGTTGCCGATGACGAAAGGGGCCATCGCGATGGCCAACCGCGGCCCGAATACCAACGGCAGTCAGTTCTTCATCATTCAGAATGAAGAGGGAACGCCGTGGCTGGAAGGTCGTCACACCGTTTTTGGGCATGTGACTGGAGGACTGGATATCGTCGATGCCATTGCCGGCGTTGCCACGGGCGATGCGGACAGGCCTGTGGATGCGGTCACGTTTACGGTAGAGGTGAAAAATTAGCCAGTGCAGGTCTTCGACCTGCGACTAGAGAGAGCGGATGTGAGTTTTTGTGATGTATGATGTCCTCCCATGCGCACCCGTTTCCCCCCGTCCCCCACCGGTTTTCTCCACATCGGCAGCCTGCGTACCGCGCTGATGAATCACCTGCTTTCGAAGCAGACGAAGGGGAATTTCCTCATGCGGATTGAAGACACCGATCGCGAACGTCTGGTTCCCGGCGCGGTGGAGAACATGCTCCGCGGTCTCGCATGGGCGGGGATCATGCCGGATGAAGGTGTGATGCTCGATCCGAATGGCGAGGTGATTCAGAGAGGAGCACATGGTCCGTACTTCCAGTCCGAGCGGCTGCCTCTCTACAAGAAATACGCCGATGAGCTGATCCAGAAAGGTCACGCCTATCACTGTTTCTGCACGCCGGAACGGCTGCAGGAGATGCGCAAGCAGCAGGAAGCGCGCAAGCAGGCACCGATGTACGACCGCCACTGTCTGCAGCTTTCCAAAGAGGACGTGGACGCGAAGCTGAAGGCCGGTGAACGACATGTGATCCGCATGCAGGTCCCGCACGAGCGCACGATCATCTTCACCGACGATATCCGTGGCGAGATGCGCTTCCAGGGCCACACCGTCGATGATCAGGTGCTGCTCAAGAGCGATGGCTTCCCCACCTACCACCTGGCGCACGTGGTCGACGATCATCTGATGGAGACGGACCTGGTGATCCGCGGCGAAGAGTGGCTCAGCTCCCTACCAAAGCATCTGCTCCTATTAGAATGGCTGGGATGGACGCCGCCGAAGTACGCCCACGTCCCGCTACTGCTCAGCAAGGACCGAAAGAAGCTCAGCAAGCGCGACGGAGACGTGGCCGTGGAGGAATACATCACCAAAGGGTATCTGCCCGAAGCGATGGTGAACTTCCTGGCTCTTTTGGGATGGAATCCGGGCACGACGCAGGAAATTTTCACGATGCAGGAGCTGATTGAGCAATTTAGTCTCGACCGCGTCCAGAAGGCGGGTGCGATTGTGGATATGGAGAAGCTTGACTGGCTACAGGGCCAATGGATGCGGAAAATCCCACTTCAGGAATTCGCCGCGCGCATCCAGCCGATCGTCAGTGCGAAGCTCCCCGCCGCAAAGTCCGATCCCGATTTTCCAAAAAAAGCGCAGTTGATCCAGGAACGCATCACCTTCTTCCACGAAGCGCCGCAGATGCTCACCTGGTTCTACGAAGAACCGCGTGTGACCGTGGAACTGCTCGCAAATGAGAAGCAGAAAGTTACCAAGGTGCAGTTGCCGGAAATTTTCGCAACACTCGAGAAGATCTTGAGCGCTGTTCCGGAGAAAGAGTGGACCGCAGAAGGATTGAAGGCAACAGTCTTGGCGAACCTCGGAAATTTCAAACAGGGACAACTGCTCTGGCCGCTGCGCGCGGCACTCACGGGACTTCCGTACAGTCCGGGAGCGTTTGAGGTGGCGGCTGCTCTCGGGAAAGAGAACTCCTTGCAGCGACTACACCTTGCAAAGAAGTTGGTGAAAAGTGAGTAGTAATTAGTAAGTAGTGAGTAGGCTCTCACGAGCTACCAACTACTCACTACCCTCTACTCACTCGTCTGATTAAGCAAAACAGCAGCAATCTATGCAGATCCAGGACCTCATCCCCCTCGGCCCCAAAACCACCATGCGCATTGGCGGAAAGGCGCTCTACTATGCGGAAATTTTGACGGAGAAGGATGTGGAAGATGCCTACGCTTTTTCCCGTGAAAAAAACATTCCCTTGATCGTCCTCGGCGGCGGATCGAATACGATTTTCGCGGATGACGTCATCAATGCGTTGGTCATGCGCATCAAAAATGAAACGACGGTGACCGATGGGAACCGCGTAACGGTCTCTGCAGGAAAAATTCTCGGCAGCCTCCTCAACGATCTCGCCGCACAGAATCTGGATCTCTCGGCACTCACGGGAATCCCGGGCACACTCGGCGGCGCGATTTTCGGAAATGCCGGACAGGGCGCAACGGGAATCTGGATCGACTCGTTCGTGGAATCGGTCACTGTGCTCATTGATGGTACATGGAAGACGCTGACACGGGAGGAGTGTGATTTCCGCTACCGGGAAAGCACATTCAAAGATCTCGCCGCGAAGCATTCCGTCATCATTTGGAAGGCGATCTTGAAAGTCCCCTCGCGCCCCGCGGCGGAAGTGAAGGCGGAGATTGAGCGTCTGCTGAAGAAGAGAATTGAGACCCAGCCGCACCTCAAGACCGCCGGCTCGTGCTTCAAGTCTCTCCCCGATGGAACGCCCGCGTGGAAACTGATCGATCAGGCGGGACTGCGTGGTACCAAAATTGGTGGAATTCAGATCAGTGAGAAGCACGCGAACTTTCTGCTGAATGTGGAGAAGGGGACGTTCGAAGATGCTGTGAACGCGACGAAGATCATTCGAAAAAAAGTTCCGCAAATCGCCGGAATCGAGATGCGGTTTTTTGGGGGTGATGGGGGGATTGCCGCATGCTAAAACGGCAAATCCTCCGCCTTAATCTCCGATGCATACGTGACCGAGGGGACCTCGATATTCGTATCGACGGATGGTGATTGGTCCATCTCGGAACGGGGTGCACTGGACGATCCTTCGCTCCGTCCCATAGCAGGCCGTGCCTCATTGCTGATGTTGTTCTGCACCGCAGGATTGGTGATGCCCAGCAGTGAGACGTTCTCCGCGATGATCTCGGTGGTGGTGCGCTTGGCCCCCTCCTTGGTTTCCCAGCTGCGTGTCTGGACGCGGCCGGTCACAAAGACGCGGTGGCCCTTCTTGGCGGATTTGGCGACCTGTTCGGCGAGCGCACCCCACAGGACCACATTGTGGAACTCGACGCGTTCCTTCTCCTGACCTGATGCGCGGTCCTTCCATTTTTCATTGCTCGCAACGCCGAGTGTAAGGACTTTCTGTCCGCTGGTGGTGGTGCGCATTTCGGGATCGCGGGTCACGTTGCCGATCACATCCGCGCGGTTCAGGCACTGCGTGATGGCAGAAGAGCCTTCCGGCAGCGTGCGCTGGCCCTCCTTGGGATCGAGCAGGATCATGTCGAGTGCGACGATCTTGGTCTTCGACCGCTTCTCGTTCGTCTTTTCATCCTGCCAGCTATCGGTCTGGAGACGACCGGCGATAAAGAGCTGCGCGCCGGGTCGGACAAATTTTCCGGCGACTTCGGCCATCGGACCCCAGAGAGTGACCACGTGGAAGCCTTTGCCATCGAGCATCTCGCCACTCTCGGCCTTAAAGGAGTACGGCGTGACGAGGTTGAGATCGACAACGCTGGTGCCAGTCGGTGTTTTTCGAACGTCGACGGGTTGTGTTTGATAGCCGATGATCTGCACCCGGTTGAGGGAGAACATAGAGAGGAGGGGAATGGGAGAGAAGGAGGTCCGAACCGATGGATCAATCTCCAGAAGAACAGGACAGTTGTACACCCATCGGAAAAATGATCAAAGAAGTACACTTGCCGGAGCAAGAATTCATTCTGAAATATGAGAGAAGACGACCGTGCACGAACACTGTTTTTCTGCTACAATAAGGGGATTCCATGAAGTTCTCCCGTCTCCCACTTCGCGGCTTTCTGCTCGGCTCTACCGGGGCATTGATAGTGATGGTGGCGGTATCGGGAGCGTCTCTGGGGCAATCCACAGCCCCCGTGAAGCTTTCGGCACTGACTGCACAAGTCGGCACATCCCCCGTGGCGGATTCACCTGCGGATACCAGTGCAAGTGATACTAGTGATGGCGGGGGTGGTGGCGATTGGGGCGGGCCCGACGATGGTTCCACCGGCTTTGCCCCAGGATGCGGGGGAAGTAACGCGACGCTCTTTGCAGCAGGCAACATCCAGGTGCCACCCGATTCCTCGCTCGTGCAGGAATGGGCCAGGATTTTTGCGCAAAACACCGGACGAATTTTCGAAGAGATTCGGCAAATTTCGCGCAGCAGCGGGGATTGCCGGTCGACAGTACAAACAAAAGTGGCGCAGGTGGTGGATATCTCCAAAGAATACGAGTGCGCACTGAGATTAAAAACAGCTGTGGGGGCGACAGCCGGCCAGAGTACATCACGAGCATCGGGCAATCTGACGGGCGAGGAGTCGTCATTCGTCGATCCCTTCACTCTCTGGAAAGCGACACTACGGGAAATTCAGCAAATTCATGAAGCCATGGGTGTCTCGGGGATCACGCGGGAAAAAGCGCGCGATCTGCAAGCGACCTATTGCGATCCTCTTCTGACTCTTCCCGATGACGTCATAGAGCTCTTCCGGGCGATCCGCGACAGCACTGCGGCAATCTCGACGCAGCAGAGAGCCGAAAACCAAAACCAGCTCAACAGATTCAACAGTCTGCAGGAGAAATTAAGCGAGATCAGCGGCAAGCTCTGAGCGCGCGATTGTTGCGGGAATTTTAGAGATTATTTATCAGATATGTCAACCGTGCTATTCTCTCCTCGTGAAAGCTTCCGATTTTGTTCATCTCCACTGCCATTCGACCTACTCCCTCCTCGAGGCTCTCCCCAGCCCCGCGGAGATCGTGGAGAGAGCGGCGGAACTGGGGCAGAACGCCGTCGGGCTGTGCGACAAGGGATACACGTACGGACTGATTGAGTTCTTTCAGGAAGCGAAGAAGAAGGGGGTTAAACCGATCCTGGGGATGGAGACATACGTTGCCGCACGGACGCGGCACGATAAGGAGACGGGCGTGGATACGAAGAGATATCCGTTGACGCTCCTCGCCGAAACGCAGGAGGGGTACCAAAATCTTCTCTATCTCGC
>CAYGNM010000053.1:6738-7148 GCA_964351275.1 uncultured Candidatus Peribacteria bacterium
CGCCGCCGCACTGGATGGAATGTACTACAAGCCGCGCGTGGATAAGGAGTTGCTGAAGGAATTCGGAAAAGGACTGATTGCCTTGAGCGGCCCCATCGGCGGAGCGATCCCGCAGGCGGCGCTCGCGGAGGACGGCGAGCGGATCAAGATGATCACGGAGGAATACCAGTCGTACTTCGGAAAGCGCAACCTCTACTTCGAACTGATGGACTTGCCCAATGTGCCGGGCCAGCGCGAAGCGAATCAGCAGCTCCTGCACTACGGCAAATTGCTCGGCGTGCCGACGGTGGTGACGGGCAACAGCCACTACTGCCGCGCAGACGATGCCGAGGCGCACGATGTGCTCCTCTGCATCCAGAAGAACGCGCAGGTGGCCGAGCAGGGACGATTCTCCATGTGGGAGAGTGACT
>CAYGNM010000054.1:0-7079 GCA_964351275.1 uncultured Candidatus Peribacteria bacterium
GAAGGCGCGCAGAAATTACAACCTGGGCAGAAAGGTTGGATGATGCAGGACGGTGAGCGCGTGAAAGTGACTGTGGTCTCGGTGACGCCCGAGGGAGTAGTTTTTGACACGCCCAAAGGTCCGATGACTTTGGATAAAAATGGGCGTACACGCACAGCGAAGATACAGTCGACGGCAGAGCCAACTCCCGCAAGTACTCCCAAAGTGCCCGGAACGAGTCCCGCAACTCCAGAAAAGGCTGGAGCAAAACCGATGGACTTCGATCGGTTGCAGAAATTAAAAGACGGACAGGAATGCACAATCGTTCAGGACGGCAAACGCATAGAGGGGAAAGTGGTATCGACATCGCCGGAGCAAGTAATTCTCGAAACGCCGCAGGGCCCGCTGATCGTGAACAAGAATGGCACCACACGCTGCGCGCCACTCTCGCCCTCCGGCAAACCCGTTCCGGGGGACTGGATGATGGTCAACGGAGAATCGATATTGGGAGCGGATGGCAAATTCCTCCCTCCTGTTCCGTCTCCGAAAACAATAGCAGGCGAGGCCGTACACGAATTTATCATGACCGAACACGCCGTCATGTGCGTTCTCCCCGATGGACGTATGTTTGCCAGGCCCATCTCCAGTCCTGCGCAGGCACAAGCAGTGGAACGCTCTCTTTTTGCAAGCGGATGGTCGAAAGACCCTACGGCGAGAGCACAATTTTCCACGCTCAGCTTTAAGAATCCGATCTCAGGCGAGAAGTGGAGAAAGCTGGCAGAGAAAGCAGAGAAGGGGCCCCGACCGAGAGGCTTGGACGGCCTCCCCGTCACCAAAGACGGCAACATGTACGTTCTCGGCCATTCTCCGGACGGAAATTATGAAATGCTCGTGCGAATCAATGGACGCTGGCGAGTCCGGCATAACGTTCCCCTCAAAAATAAATCGGAATGGCTGGAAAAGTCGCTGGCCATCGACCAAAAATTACTCGAGACGGAATTGGCCGACACCGTCCGCATCGGAAGTCAGAATGGAGAGAAAGTGCATCTCGTCCGCAGTGAGAACGGCACGTTCCAACTGCGCGTGGGCAACAGACCTATACGTGAACGTCAGGGACCCCCGTCGCCGCCTCCAGAAAAAGTTCCTCCTCTAGCCGCGCATGCTCCGCCGGAGACACCTATCGCTCAACATGCTCCACCTGAAGTACCTCTCGCTGCACACGCAACACCCGAGGTTCCTGTAGCCACTCATGCGAAACCGGAAATCCCTGTTGCTGCACATGTACCACCCGAGGGTATTCCCATTGGCCAACACGCACCGCCCGAGGTGCCTCTCGCTCCGCATGCATCACCAGAGACGCCAGTTGTTCAACATGTTCCACCACCGGAACCCGCACCTGTACCGCCAGTTCATCCGAACACACCGGGTACTGCACTAACGGTGGAACCGAAACCGGCACCTGGCGCCATGACAAGAACTGCCCCTCCGGAAACGCCACTTGTTCCCACAAGGACACGCGCACAGTTGCACCAAGATGAATTGGGGAAAATCGACAGGAGCCTGGAAGGTCTTCGCGAGGCTACGAAGAATCCTGCGAAGCTCGAAGAGTTCGTGCAAAAGAATGCCAATACGACGTACCCGCCGGAGTACAGATTCACCGTTCTCGACTGTACGCAGGATGGCAGACTCGTCGTGATAGGTCGCGATGGCAAATTGCGCATCATTCCCCAGAATGAAACCGGAAATTTTTTGGAACGCGCCCGACAGAATTCCAGCAGAAAAAGTGGCGGGCGTCTCCATACGGTCGATATTGTGAATACTGCCGACGATGCGCGGCTGGTGGTGGCGCAAGAACTCCTCGGCAGACCGCTCACGGGCAGAGAAGCCAGGGGCATTCTCGAAGCGCATAATATGCCGGGAACGGTCGGCAATCTGACACCACAGCAAATCGCTGCGCGCGTGGAAGAGATGCATGGAGCATTACTGGATCATCACATGAAAGCGGCCCGTCAGAGACTCGGACCAACCGCCACGAAGGAAGAGATTCGCGCGGCGGCCATGAAGGGCGTCCGGAAGGAAACGCGGACATTGATGGAGGGAGGAGTGATGGGGTGGGTGGATGAGGCGTTCAAAGTGAAGGTCCCTGAAGTCGCGCTTCCGCCACCGAATACTATGCATCCCGCCAAGCTCACGGGAGACCTCTTAAACACCAAGGGAGAAGTGATAGTTCCCAAAGGCGCACGTGGGGTACTGGTCAATAAAGATGGTCGTGTAGTCTTTAATACCAACGGAAAGTCCTTCCCTGTCACCGGACAGCCGATGGCTATGTTCGAGTCGCCGAAGATGGCACCGAATCCCGTTCCTGCAGTAGCAACAAAAGAGATACCTGTCGCAGCACATGCACCACCAAAGACACCGAATGCTAATCCTGCTCCAGTGGCAACCCCGCCTGCGCAGCCACCTCATGTAAACGCACCGGCAATGGAACCGAAACCGACACCTGCACCTGCGCCACCGAAGAAGCCTGCTTCCACTCCAGCAGTGCTAAAGGTTCCCGAAGTTATGCCTCCGGAATCGGGAAAAATGGTTTTTGTCACACTCAAGGGAGATTTGATCGTTGATGGAATAAAGATCTCGAGTGGCGAAAATGGATTCTTGGCAAACATGAATGGTAAGGCGTACTTCAAAGCGGAAAAGGGTGTAAAATTCACGTCTGTTGAAGGAAAACCGGCGGGTATGTTCGATCCGCTGGGGAAGAAGGAACCGCCGAAGCCTGTTCCTGCACCAGCAAAAGTGGAAGTGCCTGTCGCTCAACGTGCTCCAGTGGAAACCCCACCTGTGCAGCGACCGCGTGCAAACACGGTGGGTGCTGCACCGGCAATGGAACCAAAACCCGCACCTGCGGCACCAAAATCTGCTCCTGCTCCAAAACCGAAAAAAGCCGCTGAATTCATGCTTCCAAAGGAAGACACCCCCGTCATACTCACAGAAGATTTGGTCGTTGGCGGTAAGAGATATGCCAAAGACACACGGGGCACGCTGAAGTTCGAAAATGGCAAACCGGTGTTCGAAGGACCAGATGGAAAACGCATACCTGTCTCTAATGAGAGGCCTGAGATGTTCAAACTGACAGCGGGGCCAAAGTCAGCAAATACCCCCAAAGTTCCCAGAAAGAATCCGCTCAAACCTGAAAAATCTGTACCGCCTGGATCATCGACAGAGAGACCGATTGCGTTTGAAGATATGGATCTTGCAACGTTTGGCAAAGCAGCAAAAAAACATTTAGAGGAAGGAAGGGCAATAAATTTGCCTGTTGCACTCACAGAAGATTTGGTTGTTGGCGGTAAGAGATACCCCAAAGACACACAGGGCACACTGAAGTTTGAAAAGGGCAAACCAGTGTTCGAAGGACCAGATGGAAAATCCATACCGGTCTCCATGGAAAGGCCAGAGCTTTTCAAGGAGATGCCTGCAAGTTCGCCCAAAGTTCCCAGAAAGAGTCCGCTCACACCTGAAAAATCTGTACTGGGATCATCGCCAGAAAGACCTTTTACATTTGGAGATTTTGAAGACGCGAAAAATGTAAAACCCAACGAATGGGTCTACGTCAGAGATCTGGAGACGGGCATCGTTCACAAGGCCAAGAGACACCAAATGAAATCACTCTTCCCGGAGATGGACGACGCAACGTTTGGCACATTAGCAAGCGAATTACTCGAGGACGGCGGACACATTGCTTTCACCACAGAAAAAGGCGGACACATTGCAATTGAGAGAGCCGGAAATTCACATACCTTCCCATTGGAGATTCATGATTATCAAAATGCAAAGGCTGCAAAAGCCGATTCTCGTTTGTACATAAAAGATCCGCAAACCAATAAACCAGTGCTATGCGACGTTGTAAGTACATCCGATGAGGCGATTGTTCTCAAACAAACGCATGGCGGAGAAAAGGTCTATCGCATCAATGCGAAAAACTCCTCTCCTTCAAAGCCGCCGATAATCCCCAAAGGAACATATTCTTACGACCCCATTGATCTTCAAGATATTAAAAGCGCTTCAGAATTTGCTAAAGAAGGTGAGAGAGGTGGTTATTTCAAAAATCCTGCAACAGGTGAAGCGGAATACTGGTCAGTGGGTGGAAGACATGAGAATGTCATTTTTTTGAAAAGTAAAACTGGAGCATGGCATCGCATCGACAAAGGTAATTCAAAACCTCTGGCAGGAGAAAAACCTCCACTTCTTGGGTCATCTCCACAAAAACCATTAAAGCCCGGAGATTTTGAAGCAGCGATGAACGTGACGCCGGACGAATGGGTATACGTTAAAGAGTCGAAGACGGGGGTTGTGCAGCGTGCCAAGGCTAAAATTTCACATAGCGACAATTATGCTCTATTTGAAACGCAAAGTGGCGAAAGTCTCTATCTTGCAAGAGCAGGTGGATCGGAATTTCCACTGGAAATTCATGATTTCAAAAACGCGCATGCTAGAGAAATAGGGGACGCGGTTTGGGTAAAAGACCCGAAGGTGGAGAACAACAGTATTTTGTGCCGCGTAATAAGCAAGTCCGACGAATGTGTTGTACTCAGAGAACCTGAATATGTGACGTGGAGTAAGAGGCCGGAATTCCGCATTTACGCAGAAAAGCCCCCTGCGGCACCACCCTCTCGTGCACCTCGGCAAGCTCCATCGAAGCCTGGCTTGATCAGAAAGATATGGAATTGGTTTTAGGCAGCACCGGCAAAGAAAAGGAGAACCTCTCCGACCATCCTGTTTACGAGTTGCGCGTTTCGAGTTTCGGGAGCCCGTTGCTCGTAACCCGAAACCCGCCTGCCCGCCGAAGCCTCAGAGAGGACCGAAGCTTCGGCGAGGGCGAAGGCGGGTAACCCGCAACCGGTCAGGCAACAGCCACTTCTTCCTGCTCCACCTGCGCCTCTGCAGTCGTCGCCTCCGCCTCGACCTGCTTATCCTTCGGGCCGAGGAAGACGATGTTATCCAGCACCACGTCCGTCTTGTAGTGCTTGACCCCCTCGGTCTCCCAGGTACCGGTCTTCAGATGACCTTGGACGAAGAGCGGCTTGCCCTTCTTGATGTACTCACCACACGCGTCGCCGAGCTTGCCCCAGGCGACGATATTGTGGAATTCGACGAGATCGTGCTTCTCGCCTTTTGCGTCTTTCCAGACGCGGTTGGTGGCGAGCCCGAATTTAGAGACCGTCTGCCCGCCGGAGAGGGTCTTGGTCTCGGGATCGCGCGTGGCGTTCCCGAGGAGCGTAACTGTATTCACCGATTTCATAAGAAATGGGGGAATGAAATAGAGATGCAGGCGTCCCCGCCTGCGAGAAGAAAGAACGGAGGAGCAGCGTAGGACCGTCAAAAGCCGTCCGGGAGGGGGGTCAACACCGATCACTTTTTGGAAAGTGGACTTTTTGGCTTGGGGAAGAGATGTCTGGACGTTCCACACCCCTGTGGAACACTCGCCATTCCTCACCAATTTATTGGCTTGAACTAGCCTAGAACAGGCAATAAAAGGGGAATTCCTCGTACGTTCGCGGTTCCACCGCGAACTACTCGGAATGACAGGCATTGTGTTATAGAGCGCCTCGATACGCCGCCCGCTCCGCAGGCGGCTACTCGGCGGGCCCTTATTACTAGATTCGCAACACCGAGTAGAAATTTTCGGAGAAAATTTCGTATCGAGGTGTTTGAATAATTAATCCTCTGTCATTCCGAGTAGCTCGTTTCGGAGAAACGAGCGTAACGAGGAATCGTCTTCGGAGAAGCGAGCGTACGAGGAAGAGCGTACGAGGAACAAACAACCCAAATCCCCCTCCCCGCGAATGGCGGAGAGGGGTTAGGGGGTGAGGTCCAATTTAGGCAGCTTCAGCAGCTTCTTCGCTCGCCGCATCCTGCATTTCCTGCTTTGCGCCTTTGCCGGAAGCTTCGACTTCGGCTCCCTCCTCGATGCCGGCAATGACTTCGTCGCTGGATTCGCCTTCCGCTTCGGCGACGATGTCCTCGAGCTCGGAGATCTTGTCGCCGTCGGCCACCGCTTCCTTCGCGGCTTCCTCGGCTTCGACGGGAGACTTGAGTTCAACGGGGATCACTTCGCCGGCTTCGATCGTCACGCGTTCCTCGGGTGCGACGTCCTCCTTGAACTTCAGCAGTTCGACCTTGAGACCGAGCGCCTGGAGTTCTTTCACAAGGACGTTGAACGATTCGGGGATGGACGGGCGGCGGATCGGTTCGCCTTTGACGATCGACTCATACGCTTTGCTGCGGCCGATGACGTCATCGGATTTGATCGTCAACATTTCCTGCAGCGTGTACGCGGCGCCGTAGGCCTCGAGCGCCCACACTTCCATTTCTCCGAAGCGCTGTCCACCGTGCTGGGCTTTGCCGCCGAGCGGCTGCTGCGTCACCAGCGAGTACGGACCCACCGAACGGGCGTGAATCTTGTCTTCGACAAGGTGGAGCAGTTTGAGCATGTACACCTGACCGACGGTCGTTTCGTATTTGAACTTCTCACCAGTGCGCCCGTCGAACAACTGCACTTTTCCGGTGGCCGGCAGATTCGCCTCCTTCATAAAATCATGAATCTGATCGATCGTGATGCCATTGAGCGCCGGCGTCGCAATCTTGATGCCGAGCTCATGACACGCCCACCCCAGGTGCGTCTCGAGAATCTGTCCGATGTTCATGCGGGAGGTAACGCCGAGTGGGTTGAGGATGATATCGACGTGCGTGCCATCAGCGAGGAACGGCATGTCCTCGCGCGGAACCACGCGGGAGACGACGCCTTTGTTGCCGTGGCGGCCGGCCATTTTGTCGCCGACCTGGATCTTGCGGGTCTGCGCGACGAAGACTTTAATCTGCTTGATGACGCCGGTCGGGAGTTCGTCGCCCTCCGCACGATCGAAGAGGTGAACGTCGACCACTTTGCCGCCTGCGCCGCCGGGGAGGCGGAGCGAGCTGTCTTTCACGTCCTTCGCCTTGTCGCCGAAGATGGCTTGCAGAAGACGTTCCTCAGGGGTCAGTTCGGTCTCGCCCTTCGGCGTAATCTTGCCGACGAGGATGTCGCCTTCGTGGACGGTTGCACC